>JBHJNR010000240.1:0-7736 GCA_050330615.1 Cyanophyceae cyanobacterium | reverse complement strand
CCCCGGCCCACCTCATCCACCCCAGCAATGCGGGCCAGGCCCTGCTGCCAAAGGCGAGATTCCCAATCCAGAGTAGGAGGGGATCCCCCCATCAGGAACGAGATCGCCGCCGCCGCGCTGCGACTGGCGAGGCTTTAATCGGCTCAACCGCAGGAGCTGGAGCCGCTTCTGGCCCTGGGGCAGCTGAGCGGCGGGTGATCACCCGTTGAGGCGTGGGGGAAGTGCTGAATTGGGAGGGTGGTTCCTGCTCGGCTACGAGCTGCTGTGGAGCTTCTTCCAGGGGTTCATCATCCCAATCAGCCGAGTCTGTTGCACTCTTTTGGGAAGCTGTGTCACGGTCCTCATCCACGTCAAAGGATGAGTCTTCAGTGTCAAAGCCATTGGTGCCGTTGGTATCAATGCTGCCGTTGGTATCAATGGGATCCATCTCAGGAGACTCAAGATCCCCTTGTCCCGGTAATACCACAGCCACCACCGTATCGCGGCTCTTGGCCACCGGCTCCGGGAGCAGCAGCAAGGGGGACAGCCCCATCTCGGAATAGACCGATTGCTGGAGGGGGGTCATTTCCACCCGGATTATCTTGCGGCGGCTCTCACGACTGCGATCTCGCTCTTCTTTCCCCTCCTTGCTGACAGGAGTGGGGGCGGTTTTGGCCTCCTCTAGCACGGGGGCGGTTTCCACCACCCGACGGATCACCTCTTTGCTAGGCTTCTCCTTCTCTTCAAAAGCCTTGTCGAACCCTTTGTCATAGGGCTTCTCGTTATCATAGGACTTTTCAGTCTCTTCCGGGCGAGTCCGGCCTCGTCGCCGAGATAGGGATGAGGATCCCCTCTCTGAGCGCAAAGAACGAGACTTGTAACCACCGCCGCGTCGATCCCGGTCGCCACTGCCACTGATTGGGTTGCCATCGGCATCCTGCGAGATAAAGGCCGGATTGATGCCAGCGAATACTGCCGCCCGACTGGTATCCAAAATCGGGGATCCCTCATCGGAGTGGGCACCCGGCAAATTCGCCAACAGACCGAGGCCATCGCAGTGGGGGCAGGGACGGCCAAATAGCTCGTAAATACTCTGCCCCTGCCGTTTGCGGGTTAGTTCCACCAACCCCAGTTCGGACAGCTGGGCCACCTGCGGGCGGGCCTTGTCCGAACGCACTGCTTTGTTGAAATGCTCCAACACCTGCAACTGGTCTTTGCGGGCGTCCATATCAATGAAGTCCACCACAATCACCCCAGCGATATTGCGGAGTTTCAGTTGGCGGGCGATCTCGGTGGCAGCCTCGCAGTTTGTCCACAACACCGTCTCGCGGGCTGTCGCTGATTGGGTGAAGGATCCCGAGTTGACATCGATCACCGTCAGAGCTTCGGTGGGCTCGATGATGATGTAGCCCCCAGAGGGCAGATCAACGCGGGGGCGCAGCGCCTGTTGGATGGCGGCATTGACCCGGAAGTAGTCCAAGATGGGGGCGGGATCCTGGTGAAAGTCCACAAACACCCCAGCAGGCATCTGGCCTTGGTTCCAGGCTTGTAGCTGCTGCTTGACCCGCTTCATGGATCCCTGAGAATCCGTGACGATGCGATTAACATCTGCCGAAAAGGTATCCCGCAGCACCCGCTGGATAAAGTCAGAATCCCGATTCAGCAATCCCGGTGTCCGAGCTTGCGGATAAAGCTCTTGGATCTCACCCCACTGCCGTTGCAAAATCTCCAGATCTTCGATGATGGCCTCATCCGGCACCCCTTCGGCCTCAGTCCGCACCAGCAACCCCATCTGGGAGGGCTTGACTAAAATGGCCAAGGATTTGAGCCGATTGCGCTCCTCTTGATCCAGGATTCGACGGGATAGATTGACCCCCCGACCATCGGGCATCAACACCAAATAGCGGCCCGGCAAGGACACCTCACCCGTCAAGCGGGGACCTTTATTGCCCGTAGGCTCTTTCATCACCTGCACCAGCACTTTTTGCTGGGGGGCGACTAACTCGGTGATAGCAGCGCTAGAGCGCCTCAACTTAATGGGGCCTAAATCGCTGACATGGATAAACCCATTGCGTTCGGTGCCGATATTGATAAAAGCAGCATCAATACTGGGCAAGACATTTTCGACGATGCCCATACAGACATCCCCCACCTGATGCTCGCCACTTGCCACAATCAACTCTTGAATCTGCTCTTCAGCGAAAACCGCTGCAATGCGATATTGCTCAGCGATGATGATCTGCCTTGGCATAGATGATGAAATCCTTAAAAATACTGGGGAATCTTAATCCCAGGGATAGCTGTGGTGCTCTGTTTTGCTGTCACATCAATCATCAACCGAATCATCAACATCTGATAACAAGCCTTTTCCAGACTCTGAGCCTGTAAAGCAGAGACCCTGTCAAGCAGAGACATAGAGGGCTTTCGAGAAGCTGATGGGGAGATAGCAGGAAAGACTCTTGCTTGCCAAAACCAAGCGGTTCAGCCGATGAACCCGTTGGACACAATCACCAGATTCAACGATCTGAGTGTCCATCCCAGGAATGCCAAGATTATAGCCCGCCCCTCGCGAAAACAAAACCACCTTGTGATTCATGAAGGGGCCTTAGGGGATCTCATTTACAGTTTGGATGCGGGTTTGTCATAGGCTTGCCAAGCCAGATCTAATAGACTATCTAAGATTGCGGCTGCCACAGTGGGGCCACCTTTGCGGGAATCGGTGCGAATATGAGGCACGAGGGATCCCGCTAATTCCGTCTTGGATTCCAACACATTCACAAATCCGGCGGGAGTTGCGATCACCAGCGCTGGGGCAATTTCTCGACTGCGGATCAGATTGACCAAGCTGGTTAAAGCAGTTTGGGACTGACCGATGACAAAAATACCTTCTGGGTATCGCTGGGCTAGCGTCTCCAACCCCCATGCCGAGCGGGTTCTTTCCTTTTGGGGTCGGGTCACCGCTTCGGTACTGCAATAGAT
Source organism: Cyanophyceae cyanobacterium (assembly GCA_050330615.1). Taxonomy (GTDB): domain Bacteria; phylum Cyanobacteriota; class Cyanobacteriia; order Thermostichales; family Thermostichaceae; genus JAAUUM01. The sequence continues at coordinate 4,778 of JBHJNR010000240.1, read as the reverse complement.
CGGATTTGAGAAGGTCTGCTGGATGGCTCCTGAGATCCCCACCTTCACCATGGGTTCATCCACCACGATGGTGGTGCGAGCGGCTAGGGCTGCTGCCCCTGCTTGCAAGGCCTCATTGGAAAACCGGATCAGGTTCAAATAGTCAAAATCAGCTGTGGCATAGATCACCCGCCGCACCACTTCATACTCCGCAGGAGAGAGATCGTGGCGGCCTACCTCTTTGTCAATAATAGCGAGACTCTCGGCGTCAGTGATGTGCCATTCCATGCCCGGTGTTGGCTCCTCAGATGAGTGAAATGTCGGTGAAATGCCTGTTAGGGCTGAACTCAGTGCTGGATCTAGTTTCAAGACTACCGCTATTGTGCCGTCAACTGAGCTGGATGGCCTCACCAATCAGCAGTTTTGGAGGCCGTTGCCTCCCCATGACAGGAGCGAGCTGGTATGGGCATGTTTCCCCCATCTTAATATCGTCGATACCTCTCACCTCTCAGTTGAGGGAAAATGAATCCGGCTTTGTGGATGAACCAGAACCCAGAGATTGTGAGGTTAAGGTCAGGGATTATGTCAAGAAATCTCTACGACTTTCGCTGTCACCAGAGGGTCACAGTAGCGTAGAAGAAGTTGTCCTTGCTTTTGCTTGCTTGCCCCTATGGTCACCTCGCTGATCCCCACTCCCCCCACATCTCCTGCCTACATCTGTCCCCTCAATCAAGCCTGTAGCTACCTGAGCGACGCGGCCACTGAATTGCGATTGGATCCTGGCCTCTTGGCCATCTTGAGTGTGCCCCACAAGGTGGTCACGGTGGCGATCCCTGTCCAAATGGAAAATGGGGATCTCCAAGTCTTGGGGGGCCATCGGGTACAACACAGCAACGTCTTGGGGCCCTACAAAGGCGGCACTCGCTATCATCCCGCCGTCACCCTAGAAGAACTATCAGCACTGGCCATGCTCATGAGTTGGAAATGTGCTCTCCTCGGGATCCCGTATGGGGGAGCCAAAGGTGGGATCCCCATCGATCCTCGTCGTTATACCGTCCGGGAGCTGGAGCGCATTACCCGCCGCTATACCAGTGAGCTGATCAAAGACATTGGCCCCGCAGTGGATATTCCGGCCCCTGATATGGGTACTTCCGCCCGTGAGATGGCCTGGATGATGGATACCTACTCTATGAATGTTGGTCATGCGGTGCCGGGTGTGGTGACGGGCAAGCCGATCTCGATTGGCGGATCCCAGGGTCGCAACTTGGCCACTGGGCGAGGGGTGATGCTGATGGTACGGGAGGCCCTGCAAGATCAGAAGCGGAGTCTAGTGGGATCCAAGATAGCCATTCAGGGATTTGGCAATGTGGGCAGTGCGGCGGCGCTATTGTTTCACCAGGCGGGATCCCTGGTGGTGGCGGTGTCCAATGGGGCAGGGGGAATCTATGATCCTGACGGTCTCGATATTCCAGCCCTGATCGCCTATTCAGCTCAGCGCAATCGCCAATTAGCAGGGTTCTCCAGCTCTGTAGCAATCACCAATGCTGAGCTGTTGACCTTGCCCTGTGATGTGCTGATCCCAGCGGCGCTAGAAAATCAGATCACGGAGGCCAATGCCTCTTTGATCCAAGCCCGAATCATTGCGGAAGCGGCGAATGGCCCGACCACGCTTCAGGCGGATCGGTTGCTCACAGATCGGGGGGTGACGATTTTGCCGGATATTTTGGCTAATGCGGGCGGGGTGGTGGTCAGCTATCTGGAGTGGGTGCAGGGGCTATCCTATGTCTTTTGGGACGAAGACCGGGTCAATCGCGAGATGGAAGGACTGATGGTGCAAGCCTATCAGCGGGTGATCCAAGAGTCTCGTATCCGGCACATCCCACTGCGGCTGGCGGCCTATACCCTGGGGGTGGGACGCGTGGCCCAAGCATTGATGGATCGGGGCCTCTATCCCTAATTTCGAGACCAGAATTTGGGCACTGAAGGGATCCAAACAGCGGTAAACTAAGACCTGAAAAGTGTTGTCATGGCTGGCCCCGTCCACTCAAGCCATTCACACTCAGTCACCACTTGAATGCCCATCAGGAGGGATCCCTGTGTCACTCAACGTCCGCATCATTGCCCCCGACCGTACGGTTTGGGATCAGTCCGCCGATGAGGTTATTTTGCCCGCCACATCGGGTCAATTAGGTATCCTGTCCGGGCACGCTCCGCTGCTCACTGCTATTGGCACAGGGGTGATGCGCGTTCGCTCTGCCGGAGAATGGCATGCCATCGCGGTCATGGGGGGCTTTGCCGAAGTCGATCAAGATGATGTCACCGTGCTGGTGAATCGGGCTGAGCGGGGGGATAAGATTGACCGATCTGCCGCTGAGGCCGCCCAATCGGCAGCGGACAAAGTGCTTGCTGATAGTACTGACAAGCAAGATCGGCTCCAAGCCAAAGTTGACCGCCAACGGGCCACAGCGTTGCTACAGGCCTCTGAGATGGTTTCCAAAAGCTAAGTCGCTCTGGTCTTGGTTTCTGAGACATTGGCTTATGTCCTTTTTTCTTGCAGAAACAAGACTCAAAATCTGCCTTGCGGAGTAGACCCTAATCGTCAGATCAAGCTTGCCCCCGCCCCATGATGGCGGGGTTTTTCATGGCAGAGATTCTTGCCAGTTAGGTTCTAGTGGGATCTAGAGGAACTCAAGCAGCTCAGTCATAGAATCCAATGGGATCAAAAAAGGGATCTAGTCTCCCCATCAATGGGATCCAGGGGCAATATCTTACTTGCCAGCGCAAACTTATTTACTCAGATTTACACTTCTGGCTGCAATTCAGCAGAAAGGTTGAAGCTGTATTCCCTCTTATTCAGCCTTAACTCAGGTTATTAGCATGCTTTAAAGATGCCCTCATCCCACGAGATCTACCCGCAAAGCCATACTCAGCCCCATTCTTGCCACCCCAATCACTCTGATACTGTGATCTAGGCAGGCTGGCATTCGTATGTAAAGTCACAACCTTGATCCCGAGCTGTCTCTTAGGATGTGATCAGCTCAAGAGAAACCCCTAAACAAGGGATCCTAGTTTTGGCCTGTCCTCGCTATTTTGGCTAGGTAACTGACCCCAAAAATAGACATGAGCCGAAGAAATGCATCAGAAGCTAAAATCATGAGGCTTATGGGGCATGTAGGTACAAATTACTAGTTTGCTATTTTGTGAGCTAGGATGGCTCTATCTGAGGGAGGAGTGAGTGAGATGTTTACACGCCTAGCTGACCAGTACCGGGAATATATCCGGGATCTGGTGATGAGCTTGCAAGCTCTTGCCATTGTATTGGAGCGTCGGGGCTATATGGCCTCTTGCTATGTCTGTGGCGATACGTTTGAAAGTGCTTCCTTCATGGTAAGCCTTCGGGACGGGCATTTGATCCGATTTTTGGTCTCTGAGTGTGCCATCACCTGGACGGAGATGCGAGATGACCGGGAACTGATGAAGTTGGAGGGCACTGAGGCCATCCGTCAGTTGCAAGAATTAGCCGATCAAGTTAAGGACAACATGATTCCAGCTGTACGGGCTATAGAGGTTGTCTAGATTCAAAGGGTGAAACAACCCGTTGATCAGCTGACCAGTGACTTTAATCTTTGACTGTGTTTGAACCTAAACTTTGATTTCTCCTTAGTATTGGGTGGAGTATTGGCTGAATAAGACATACTGAAAACAGCCCGTAGAGTCTCTTGTCGAGAGGTTGCGGGTCGTTGTAAACCTGTGGCCTCATCATGTTGACTCTTTGGTTAGCAGTTGGAATCGGGTTAATTGTCTTCGAGGTGTTTTTGCCTGAGTTGGTGGCTGGCCCCGTGGGGGTGGCAGCATTCTTGGCGGCTGGTCTGGCATGGTTGGGGATCCCCTCCTGGATTCAGGTAGTGGCTTGGATTGGGTTATCCGCTGCCTTCATTTTGCTGGGGCGACGGTTAATGCCTCATGGCACGGTTATGGAGCTGGAAGAGAGTCGTGATGCCCGATCGATCTCCGCGATTCCGGCGGGGGAACGGGGGCGCGTAGCCTACCAGGGATCCGTATGGTACGCGAAATGTAATATTCCCACCTTAGAGATCTCTGCCGAACAAGACCTTTATGTGGTGGAACGACAGGGAAACACTCTGATTGTGATGCCAGCTAAGCTGTTGGCGGAGTAGGCCAGCAATCGACTTGATTCATCAAAACAGTTGTTAGGCCAAATAGTGGCTGGGCTAACAACTGTTGAAGTTATTGAGAAACATCCACAAACAGAGTCACAAAGTCTTGTCGATTTTGCTGATCAAAGGCGCTATAGCGGACTTGATATCGACCTGTAGGGTTGCCGAAGCCAACCTCGATAGCAGCCTGGAAGGTACAAAAAGTTGCACCCGAAACACACCCTGCCGTGCTGGGATCAAATAGATCTGCTCTGACTAACGTTCCGTCAGGACGGAAGATTTCAATCTCAAAGAATCGGGATGAACGAATCCCACTGCTGGCTGAAACTTCAACCGGGAAGAAAGGAGAAGCCTGGCCAATCCTGAGGGTTGTGGGCGGATTGATTAGATTAAGGACAGGGGCAATAGGCGAAGGCTGAATGGTGGATCCGCTGCTGTCGCTGCCACAGGCTCCGAGTGAGAAGGCTGCTAAACCAATCACAACAGCGCTGGCAAAGTGACTTACTGTTGATTGAAATCCGTGTTTTTGGGGGATAGACATGATTTTGATAACCTCACAGGTCAGTAGAAGGATTGCAAGTAAAGTGATTCTAATGTAAGCGTTGACGGCGAAATCAAGAT
>JBHJNR010000239.1:0-8815 GCA_050330615.1 Cyanophyceae cyanobacterium | reverse complement strand
CGGGGGCGCAACGCTGCGGTAGGTAACAATAACCCCCAAGCCAAAGGGGCTGACTCGAAAATCTTCAACGGCAAAGGCTCCCGAGGCAAAGGGATCCCCGTCGTCAAAATCTGCCCAGTAGTCGATGTCTTCAAACCGATCTGAATAACTAGGGTAATCCTGATCGATCAGATCTGGCTCAATGAACACCTCTAGGAGTTCTCGCAGTTCTTCGGCGATCTCCCGCGCTGCCTGATCCAGTTGATCCAGCCATTGATCCGATTGATCAGTCCATTCCTCTAGCCAGCGACTCAGCTCTTCCCACATAGTTGGCCCGATTGCTCTGGAGTTATCTGCCCTCAGAGTAACCCTTCACAGCAACACGAGGGAATCGGGGAGGAGCAGCGTCACAAGATCTTGAGATGAGATCAGCGCCAGAGATCAGATCAAGTCCTGCTCTACGCTGTCGTACTTAGGCAATTCCAAGGGTGGGTTCTGGCCAGAGGTGAGTTGAGAGAGCCGTCGTGAGACCTCATCATCCATCATCATCGAGTCGAGGTTGGCCTCAAGCTGAGCCGTGGGATCCTCAGAGAGTTCGCTCAGGGCTTGTACCTTAAATCGCTTGGCCTCCACCGCCCCCTTAGCTGCCTCAAACTGAGATTTGGCAGAGCCAATGTCGTAGCTGTTATTGACCCGAGCCATCCGCTCCAAGGCTTGGTTGACCTCGGTGATGTCTTTCATATTGTTGAGGTCGCTCTTCCGGGCGGCGAGAGCTTCTTTTTCACGGCTCAGCTTTTGTTTGGCCTGACTGACAAATTTTTCAGCGGTCTCAACATTTTCCTTGAGGGCACCCAGCACCCGCTCAATTTCAATGGCCCGAGACATCGCCAGACGGGCTGCTTCCATATTGCCCTGCTCGGCAGCTAACTTGGCCTGCCGTTCCAGAGTTTGATATTCCTTCACCTTGTTGAGGTACTTTTGCTCAGCCCGTTGATAGGAAGCCACTTGAGTGGCAACGGCTTCGGTCAGGCGCTGCACCGATTCCTGCATGGTACGAAGAGACTCTTCTGCCACCTGTACAGCCGCAGCTCCACCTTGCTCCACAGGCATACCCCACAACCAGTTCCAGGTGCCGACGATGACGCTACCCGCTTTTTGGCCAAAAATGCCGTAGACGACTTTACGCATTGTCCTGTAACCCCCTGTTGTGTACCACTTCAGCTGTGTACGCTTTAATCTTAGTCTCAGCCTGATTGAGCCTAGACCCTAGCGGATGTTTTTTGACACGATTGTGTCCTAATGAATCGCATCATGGCTATAGTATGCCCCGAAGCCGCACCAGCCGAAGACTTTAGTCATCCTTTTATGAACTACCGTCTGTGAGAGAGCAGGCAATTTCTGACGATTCCATGAGCTAAGCCAAGTTGCTTCAACAAGCCAAGTTACCTGAGGTGAGGGAGCCGCAGTATTTCAGCGTTTTGGTCACGATCCCTTGTGCTGCTGTCACATCCCTTGAAAGTCAAAAACCCTCTCAGCGAGAAGGTCTTAGAGATTTTGTATTGGAGGTTTTGTATTGGATCGGAGCGAAAGGATTTGAACCTTCGACCCCCACTACCCCAAAGTGGTGCGCTACCAAGCTGCGCTACGCCCCGTGATTGATGCTTTAATAGTCTAGCACTGTTGAGGGCTTACCTCCAACCCCAGTTCAGAGAGAGTTGGAGGAATCAGTGGCAATATCACCTGAGCCAGCTCGCTTGAGCACCAAAGGGATCCCTGGTACTAGCCTCAGATGTTGTTTTGAAACTGCGGGCAGAGAACATTGACCCCCGTATCGATCACAAGACCAACGGTACGGCCTGTGCCCGGATCCTCAAGATTGGCCGAGGATCCCAAGTGACGGCTAGCCACTAGAGAGGTAATCGCAGACCGATCAGATTGCCCTTCACCCAACGAGAAGCAGGCTTGTCGGGCCATAGACACTTGACGAGCCGGCTCTAGAGTCAGAGGGATGACACCGCTGGCCTCCAAGGCCAACAGCTCTGCACCCAGGGAGTTCAAGAACTCGGTTTCTAAGTCCCCTTCAGAACGACTGGCCACAGGTTCTGCCTCAGGCTCGGGGGGGCGCAGGGCCTCTAAGGCTTCACTCGCTACGATATTTTGGGGGTTAAACTCCAGGGCGCGTTCAAAGGAGGCAATGGCAGCCTGAATTTGTCCCTGTTCTTGAAAGACCAAGCCACGGCCACTGAAGGCCCCTGCGGAGTTGGGATTGACCCGTAGAGCCAGCTCAAACTCAGCCAAAGCGGCCTGAAGCTCTCCCCGGTCAAGATAGGCCTCGCCAATGATCAGAATGCGGCTGGTGACCAGGTTTTGTAGGGGGAGGGGGACTCGCACCGAGGGATCCCGTCTCACGGCTTGAGTAAAGTCTTGGGCAGCGGCGTTTTCGTTATCCAGATTGAGCTGGACATTGGCCCGATTGACATAGGCCTTAACAAAATTGGGATCCAATTGCAGGGCTTTGTTCAGATCGTTCAGGGCAGAGCGATAATTCCGCTGTAACAGGAAAACCTCCCCAAACAGATTGTAGGCACCTGGCAGATCAGGATTTGCCAAGAGGGCTTGCTCCGCATCCGAATATGCCCCCCGCGGGTCTCCTGCCGCAATTCTGAGGTTGCCTCGGTTGACATAGGCTTCCCCCAAGGCAGGGTTGTGCAAGATGGCTTCATCACAGTCAGCAGCAGCAGAACGACCATCCCCCAAGGCCAAATAAGCAGCACATCGACTACTGTAGGCGGCGGCAAAACGGGGATTACTTTGAATGGCTTGGGTCAAAGTGACCAAGGCTTCTTGGTGGCGACCTGAGGCCAACAGCTCTACCCCACGATCATAGAGAGTATCGCCACTGGCGGCAGAAAGGGATCCACCGAGGGGCGAGAGCAGCGCCAAGGCAGACAGAGGCAGGATGCTGAGAAAGAGGCGGAGAGGTTGGCGCATGGCGGGCTTTGACAACGTTGTCAAGGACAAGAGACGCAGGTAAAAATTCACCTACAGCTAGGTTACTCTCTTGGCGGTTGGATGCAAGAGTATTGACGGGGATTTAGCCGCAATTGGGCCCAAGAGCGGGGGGTGATCTGGATGCCTCAGTAGCGCCAGAACCCAAGAGGGTAAACTAAGGATGTGTTCCCACGGATACCCCATGACCGACACCGCCTCCTCTCTGACCAGATCCGACACAGTTGACACCTGTGAATTGAATGATGGATCGACTCAGGGTCTTGATCCGAATCTTGATCTGATGGCTGGGGTGACGGAGCTGGATAAGCCTCGGGAAGCCTGTGGGGTGTTTGGGATCCTGGCACCCGGAGAGAGTGTGGCCAAATTGACCTATTTTGGTCTGTTTGCCCTCCAACATCGCGGCCAAGAGTCCGCTGGTATCGCCACGTTTGAGGGATCCTTTTGCCGGATTCACAAAGATATGGGATTGGTGTCCCAGGTCTTTGATGAGCAAAATTTGTCGCAACTGACGGGGGATATTGCGGTCGGCCACACCCGTTATTCCACCACGGGATCCAGCCGGGTGTCCAATGCCCAGCCCGTGGTGGTGGAAACTCGCCTCGGCCCCTTGGCTGTGACCCACAACGGCAACTTGGTTAATACCCACACCTTGCGGGCAGAGCTGGAGGCCAATCATCGGCTGTTGCAATCCTCCTCCGACTCAGAATGTATTGCCCATGTCATTGCCGAAGCGGTCGACAGTGGCCTGGATTGGGTGGAGGGCACCAGTCAGGCTCTCCGTCGCTGTGAAGGAGCTTTTAGCTTGGTTTTGGGCACTCCAGAGGGCATTTTGGGGGTACGGGATCCCCGTGGGGTACGTCCGCTGGTGATCGGCATTTTGGCGGACAATCCCGCCCTAGACGATCTGATCGATAAGACGATGGTGTGCAGCGATGGCACCTTCCAGGGCAACGGGGATCCCTTGCACTATGTCTTGGCCTCAGAATCCTGTGCCCTCGATATCATTGGGGCCGACTATCTGCGCTCGGTGGAGCCAGGGGAGATGGTCTGGATCACCACGGCTGGCCTGACGGCACACCAGTGGGCCAAGCCGAATCCGAAGATGTGCATCTTTGAGATGGTCTACTTTTCCCGACCTGACAGCCAGATCGAAGAGGAAAGTTTGTACTCCTACCGGGTGCGGTTGGGGGAACGGTTGGGACAGGAATCTCCGGTAGAAGCAGACTGGGTGATGCCCGTGCCGGATTCTGGGACGCCTGCTGCCATTGGCTTTGCCCGTCAGTTAGGGATCCCGTTTTCGGAGGGATTGATCAAAAACCGCTATGTGGGGCGCACCTTTATTCAGCCTACTCAGGCCATGCGGGAGCGGGGCATCCGGATGAAACTTAACCCCCTCGATGATGTGCTGCGGGGCAAGCGCGTGGTGATTGTGGATGACTCCATTGTGCGGGGCACCACCAGCCAAAAGATCGTCAAAGCCTTGCGGCGGGCGGGTGCTATAGAGGTGCATTTGCGGGTCTCGAGTCCGCCCGTCACCCACCCCTGTTTTTATGGCATCGACACCGACAATCAAGACCAGCTGATCGCCGCCCGGTATTCGGTGGAGGAAATCGCCCAACGCATTGGGGTGGATTCGCTGGCCTATCTCAGCCTTGATGGCATGGTGGAGTCAGCCCGCCAAGAGGCTAGTACGTTTTGCGCCGCTTGTTTCACGGGCCACTATCCCATCCCCATCCCAGAGGAGATCAAGCCCCAAAAGCTCAAGCTGGAAGCGGGATCCCCGGCCTAGTGGGCTTCTTTCAGCTGGAACCTTAGGGCTTGCCAGTCTTGAGCTCCGCCAACAATCCTTGACAGGCATCGGTCAATAGCTCAATCACATACTGAAAGCCGGAGTCTCCGCCATAGTAGGGATCCGGCACTTCCTTATCGTCATGCTTGGTGCAGTAATCGCACATCATCTTGATCTTGCTGGCATAACGACCGCTGGGATCCAGGGCTTGGATATTACGGTAGTTGTCCCGATCCATAGCCAGGATCAGATCAAACTCGGCCAAGTCGGGGGCCACCAGTTGGCGGGCACGGCCTTTCATCTCAATGCCTTGGCGTTGGGCCGCTTGGGTCATCCGGCGGTCGGGGGCACTGCCCACATGATAGGAGCCTGTTCCAGCCGAATCGCAGATGATCTCCAACTCAGGGCTGGTGGTCTTGAGCAGATGATCCATGATGTTTTCGGCGGCGGGGGAGCGGCAGATATTGCCCAGGCAGACAAAGAGCAGTTGGGTGGGGGGCGTCATGGCTCAACCGATGAATAGGGGCCGGACTTCATGCTCTCATAAGCCTTGTTCGGATGAAGACTGGGATCGATTAGCGATAGCTAGCCTCCGCAAGAGGCGTGTCATGTTAAGAAATGTTACATTTCACTCAGGAACATTTTCATAGGTGCGGCCATGACACGGGTAGTAGTGATCGGAAGTGGCATTGGCGGTCTATCCTGTGCTGCCCTCTTGGCCCGCTATGGATTTGAGGTGGTGGTGTGTGAGAGCCATACCATCGCTGGGGGAGCTGCCCACGGGTTTGTTCGCCAAGGCTTTAGCTTTGACTCCGGGCCGTCGCTCTATTCGGGCATGTCAGCCCCCTCGGGCAATCCCCTACGGCAAGTGCTGGATGCTATTGGGGAGGATCTGGAGTGGATCCCTTATGACGCGTGGGGTTGCTGTCTGCCAGAGGGAGATTTTCGCATGGCGGTGGGGGCGGATCCCTTTCGTCAGGTGTTGGCGGATCTGCGGGGATCCCAAGCTGTGGCCGAATGGCAGCATCTTCAGGCGATCATGGTTCCCCTCAAACAGGCGGCAGTCGGGATCCCTCCAGCGGCAGTGCGGTTTGACTGGGGGGCTGTTTTGAGTGTGGGCCGTTATGCCCTGAGTTTGCTGCCCACCCTGCCTCAACTGCCCAAGCTAACGGCTCCTTTTGCCCACCTGCTGCCGGGAGTGATTGAGGATCCCTTTATCCTCAACTGGCTCGATCTGCTCTGCTTTATGTTGTCGGGCTTACCCGCCAGCGGCACCAGTACGGCAGAGATGGCCTATATGTTTGCGGATTGGTATCGACCTGGAGTGGTGCTCGATTATCCTCGCGGCGGCAGTGCTGCCTTGGTGGACGCCCTGATCCGGGGTCTGCAAAAACAGGGGGGATCCCTGCGGTTGGGGGCTCATGTGGAGCACATTGTGGTGGAAAATCGGCGGGCTGTGGGGGTGAAGCTGCGGACTGGCGAGATCCTGCCAGCGGATCGGGTAATTTCTAATGCATCTATTTGGGATACGCTTCCCCTCTTGCCACCCGAAGTATTGCCTGCTGACTGGCGACAGCAACGGCAGGCTACCCCAACCTCTCCCAGCTTTATGCATCTGCATCTGGGCATCTCGGCGGCGGGGCTACCCTCCGATTTGGAGTGCCACTATCTGGTGGTGGATGACTGGTCTAGAGGGGTGCAGGATCCCGGCAATGTGGTGGCCATCTCCATCCCGTCCCTGTTGGATCCCGGTTTGGCTCCGGATGGACATCACAGCATCCATGTCTACACCCCTGCGACCGAACCCTATGCCCCCTGGCAGTCATTACAGCGGGGGAGCGCTGCCTATGAGGACTTCAAGCACCAGCGGGCGGCGGTGATGTGGCAAGCCCTAGAGCGAGTGATCCCCGATATCCGTAGTCGATGCCAACTCACCTTGGTGGGTACCCCCTTGACCCATGCTCGATTTTTGCGCCGATACCAGGGATCCTATGGCCCTGCCCTGGCCGCAGGAGAAGCATCCTTTCCTGGCCCCCTCACCCCCGTGTCGGGCTTACTCTGTTGCGGAGATTCCACCTTTCCGGGCATTGGCCTCCCAGCGGTGGCCGCCAGTGGGATGATCGCCGCCCATACGCTGGCTCCTCTATCCCAACATCTAGCGCTGTTGGATGCGCTGGGGGTCTAGACTTCACCACAAAGCATGAAGAGGGATCCCTGTGTTAGGCTTGGTGCCTTGATTTCAGCAGATTTAGGTCACAGGTTCATGCTTAGAGTAGGGGTAGACAAAGTGGATCCCATCGACCACTACGATGTGGTGGTGGTGGGGGGCGGTCATTCCGGCTGTGAAGCGGCATTGGCTTCAGCGCGGTTGGGCTGTGAGACCCTGATGTTGACCCTTAATCTGGACAAGATCGCTTGGCAGCCCTGTAATCCTGCTGTGGGGGGGCCGGCCAAATCCCAACTGGTGCATGAGATCGATGCCCTTGGGGGCGAGATGGGCAAGATCACCGACCGCACCTATCTGCAAAAACGGATTTTGAATAGTTCGCGGGGGCCAGCGGTGTGGGCCTTGCGGGCGCAGACCGACAAGCGGGAGTACGCCCGTGTTATGCGCTCAGTGGTGGAAAACCAGCCCTGTCTGACGATTCGGGAAGGCACGGTGACGGATTTGGTGCTGGGATCCCAGGATGAGATTGCTGGGGTGGTGACTCATTTTGGCAGCATCTTTTCCTGCAAAGCCGTGATTTTGACCACCGGCACCTTTTTGGGGGGGCGAATCTGGATTGGTCGTCAATCGCAGGCGGCGGGGCGAGCAGGGGAATTTGCAGTGGAGGGGTTGACCCAGACGTTACAAGCTCTGGGCTTTGAGACGGATCGGCTGAAAACCGGCACCCCCGCCCGCGTTGACCGCCGCAGCGTTGACTTTAGTGTGATGGAGGAGCAACCAGGGGATCCCGAGGTGCGCTGGTTTAGCTTCGATCCGGAGGTCTGGATCCCACGAGAGCAGATGGCTTGCCACCTGACCCACACCACGGCGGAAACCCATCGGATCATTCGGGACAACCTGCACGAAACCCCGGCCTACGGCGGCTGGGTGGATGCCAAAGGCCCCCGCTATTGCCCCAGCATTGAGGACAAGATCGTCCGCTTTGCCGATAAAGCCAGTCACCAGATCTTCATTGAGCCAGAAGGACGCGATCTGCCAGAGCTGTACATCCAGGGGTTCTCCACAGGGATGCCAGAAGGGATCCAGATCCAGATGCTGCGGTCGCTGCCGGGATTGGAAAACTGCCGGATGCTGCGGCCCGCCTATGCGGTGGAGTATGACTATCTGCCCGCCACCCAACTGTTTCCCACGTTGATGACGAAGCGGGTGGCGGGGCTGTTTTGTGCAGGGCAGCTCAATGGCACCACCGGCTATGAGGAAGCGGGGGCACAGGGTTTATTGGCGGGTGTGAATGCAGCCCGGTTGGCCCAAGAGAAACCCTTGGTCACGTTGCCGCGTGAGTCCAGCTATCTGGGCACCCTGATCGACGATCTGTGTACCAAAGAGCTGCGGGAGCCCTATCGGATGCTGACCAGCCGCTCGGAATATCGCCTGATCTTGCGCTCCGACAATGCCGATCAACGGCTGACTCCGCTGGGGCGAGAGTGGGGCTTGGTGGATGATCGGCGCTGGGACTTGTTTCAGACCAAACAAGCTCATATCCAGGCGGAGATTGAGCGATTGGAGAGCCAACGGGTCAAAGCTCAGGATCCGGCCGGGATCGCCCTAGTCGAGCGAACGGAGCAATCCATCCGGGGATCCGCGACGTTGGCGGAGCTGCTGCGGCGCAATCAAGTTCACTATGCCGACTATCTCGACCTGGGGCTGGGGGATCCCAGTTTGAGTGGGGTCGAGCAAGAAGCTGCCGAAATTGCGGTCAAATACAGCGGCTATATCCAGCGGCAACAGATCCAAATTGAGCAGGTCAGCCGCCAGTACAATCGGCCTTTGCCTGCCGATCTGGACTACCAAGGGATCCAGACGCTTTC
>JBHJNR010000238.1:0-3365 GCA_050330615.1 Cyanophyceae cyanobacterium | reverse complement strand
TTAAGTATTCGCGTTGACTCTGACAGGCTGGAAAAACTGCGCCGTGTTGCAGCGTCCAAGCGGAAAACCATGACGCAGATGATAGAGGACTGGATTGATAGGCTACAAGAAGAAAAGCCGTCCTAGAAGGACGGAGGTTGTATCCCATTTCCAAGGCTCACGTACTTCACACTATCTTGCCAATATACCCCCAAGGGGATTCGAACCCCTGTCGCATCCGTGAAAGGGATGTGTCCTAGGCCTCTAGACGATGGGGGCAAAATGCCTAAGTCATTAAGCGCGAATCTTATATTAGGGGTCGACAGAACCTCTTGTCAACAGGGACCCAACACCTTTCTCCGCAACCGCCCCCAAATGGCCCTAGATACCCAGTCGCCCAAAGACCGTCTCCAGATGCTTGAGGTGATGCTGTGGATCACAACACTGCTCAATCTCTGCCGGAGACAGATGACGCACCACCCGCTCGTCCGCCGCTAGGTTATCCCGAAAGTTTCCCCCCGGTTGATTCCAAGCCCGATGAGCATTGTCCTGCACAATCTCATAGGCGTCCTCGCGGCTTAGTCCCTTCTCCACCAACGTCAACAGCACCTGCTGGCTAAAGATCACCCCCCCATAGACATTGAGGTTGCGCTCCATATTGTGGGGATGAACTTGCAGCCTGCTGATCAGCCGAGTCATCTGCACCAGCATGTAATGGAGCAAAATTGAGGCATCCGGCAAGATCACCCGTTCCACCGAGCTGTGGGAAATATCTCGCTCATGCCAAAGGGCAACATTTTCCAGCGCAGAGACGGCATAGCCCCGCAACAATCGGGCCAGTCCGGTGATCTGCTCTGACTTGATGGGATTACGCTTGTGGGGCATGGCCGAGGATCCCTTTTGCCCTTTAGCAAAGTATTCCTCCACCTCCAGAACATCGGTGCGCTGCAAATTGCGGATCTCCACCGCAAACCGCTCCAGCGAGGCCGCAATCAGGGCCAGCACCTGCATATAGTCCGCATGGCGATCCCGCGAGATCACTTGGGTTGAGGCGGCATCTGGGGTCAGTCCCAGCATCTCGCAGGTCAGTCGCTCCACCTCCGGTGGGGTATTGGCATAGGTGCCCACCGCCCCAGAGATTTGACCCACCGCCACCGTCTTTCGCAAGATCTGGAGGCGCTCCTGATGCCGCAGACATTCCGCCAGCCAACCCGCCAACTTAAAGCCAAAGGTGATCGGCTCCGCATGGATCCCGTGACTGCGACCCACCATGATGGTATGGCGATGTTCGGTGGCCCGTGCCCGAATCGCCTCGATCAGTTGCGCCAAAACCTTGATCAGCAGATCGACCGAATCCACCAATTGCAGCGACAAAGCGGTATCGATCACATCCGAGCTGGTCAGACCCACATGGATGTAGCGGCCTGCATCCCCGACGTTTTCGTTCAGGTTGGTCAAGAATGCGATCATGTCGTGATGGACTTCCGCCTCGATCTGATCCACCCGTTCGATCGAAAAAGCCGCCTTCGCCTTGATCTGCTCCAAAGCCTCCACGGGGATCCGGCCCAATTGAGTTTGCACCTCACAGACCGCAAGCTCCACCCGTAACCAGCACTCCAACTTGGCCTGAGCAGTCCACAGGGATCCCATCTCAGGGAAGGTATAGCGTTCGATCAAGACCTTATCTCCAATCCAGTGGGAGTCGAATTCAGCTCATATTGTACCAGGGCAGTTCCGGGAGGTTGGCAGCAAAGGCTCCCTAGACTAGACCCCAGCATGACCTAATCCACCCATTTCATGCCCGCTTGACCGGGGCTAAACAAGGCCGGAAACTGGGTTGCCTCGTCGTAGGAAGCCCCCAACAGGCTGACCCCATCCAATTCAGCCCCACACAGATTCGCCCCACACAGATCAGCCCAACTGAGGCCCGCCTCCCACAACACCGCATTGGAGAGCTGTGCCCCATGCAAGTTGGCCCGCCATAGATCGGCATTGCGCAGATTGGCCCCCCACAGATCGAGCCCATGCAGATCGGTCCAATACAGACGTGCCCCGCTCAGATCAACGCTCTCTAGGGATCCCGTGGGTCGTCTACCCGCCACCAAGTCATAAACCAATTGCCATTTGGGATCTAAACTGGTGGATTCATCGATTTCCATACCCCGCAAGTGGGCCAGCCACAGATTTGCCCCCTCCAAAAAGCAGCCTTGTGCCTGGGCACCGGGCAAAAAAGCCCCGGATAGGTTTGCGCCGCCCAGATAAGCCCCCTGAAGATTGGCCCCGCCGAGATAAGCACCCCGCAGATCCGCTGACAATAGATTGGCCCCCTGAAAATCTGCTCCTTCCAAAAAACAGCCTTGCAACGAGATCTCCTTGAGGTAGCTTTCTTGCAGTTGGGCACCCCGAAAGTCCCGCTGTCCCTGGGCGTAGAGCTCAAGCAGTTGGCTAGCCTGGGTAACCGGCTTTAGAGAGGGAAAAGAATTGTCCTGGCGAGCAGAGGGCATGATGTTGACGCTGTTGTGGT
This sequence comes from Cyanophyceae cyanobacterium, assembly GCA_050330615.1. Classification (GTDB taxonomy): domain Bacteria; phylum Cyanobacteriota; class Cyanobacteriia; order Thermostichales; family Thermostichaceae; genus JAAUUM01. Next base: position 862 of record JBHJNR010000238.1, on the reverse strand, counting down.
AGGTCTGTTGCAGCCGTTTAGAGAACTCTTAGGTCTCACCTTTAGGTATCACTATGATGACAGGATTGACACTCTTGCTGTGTATTGTCGCAGGCTATCTGCTGGGATCGATCCCCACCGGGTTTTGGGTGGGTCGGGTTTGGGGCCACATTGATATTAGAGAACATGGTTCTGGCTCGATGGGAGCCACCAACATTTTACGAACGCTGGGTAAGATCCCGGCCTTGCTGGTGTTGGGGGGGGATGTGCTGAAGGGATCCCTAGCGGTGGGATTGGCCACTCTCCTTGCCACAATGGTGGGACAGGCCAGCATCCTTGACACCCATGGGAAATGGCTCCTGATTGACATTGATTGGCTAGTGCTTATTACAGCGCTTTCTGCCATTGTTGGCCACAGTCGCCCCATCTGGCTCAAGTTTCGCGGGGGCAAATCGGTGGCGGTCAGCCTTGGGATCCTGGTGGCAATGGCTTGGCCAGTGGCGGGCATCGCGGGCGGTATTTGGCTGTTGACGTTGGGGCTGACTCAGATTGTCTCCCTTAGTTCGATGGTGGCGGCAGCCTCGTTGCCCGTCCTCATGTTTAGTCTTGACCAACCGATGGCCTATCGTCTCTTTGGCTTAGCCGGGGGCATCTATGTGCTGTTTACCCACCGCCGCAATCTGGAGCGATTGTTGGAGGGCACAGAGCCAAGAATTGGCCAAAAACTAGCATCGGATTCCACCCCAGCGACGAAGGCAGTCCCTGGGGTGTCGCCTGAAGGCTTGGAAGATGAGCCAACAGGATCCCCGGAACCTACTTAAACCCGTCTTGGGGGTACTTAACTCTCTCTTTACCCGTGAAGTACCCGACTCTGATTGCTATG
>JBHJNR010000237.1:0-2452 GCA_050330615.1 Cyanophyceae cyanobacterium | reverse complement strand
CTAACGCACTCAGATCAAAGCTGGCCACCAATTGCCGTAGGCTCTGTTTAGCTTTGTGGTAGTTCAACTCATCGGTCAGTGGGCTGGGCATCGGTATCCAGTCAGGGGTAACGTCAAGCTATTGATTGCATTCAGAGAGTCGGGACATGGCGATGATCAGGTGCGGTCGTCCCTATCATGTCCATCATGCCTGATCGCAACTGGGTCACCAACAGATGAGTAGTTTTGACCATCGCCACCTCATGATTGAGGATCCCGAGGGGATAGAGAACCAAGCTGAGGGGCTTCCTCTCGGACTGGAATCTGATCTAGAACCATCTGATCTGGAACTATCAAATCTGGAACTACCTGAGCTAGAGCCATCTGCCAGTCGGGCGGAAACCTCAGGTGGGATCCTCTACTTGGTGGGCACCCCCATCGGCAATCTTGGGGATATTACTCTGCGGGCCTTAGAAACCCTCAAAAGTGTCGATCTGATTGCGGCGGAAGACACTCGCCATTCTGGCCAACTGCTGAAACATTTTCAAATCACCCCCCGCCAGCTCAGCTATCACAGCCACAACCGTCGCCACCGGATCCCCCAGATAGTGGAGCGACTGTTAGCGGGATCCCAGATTGCCTTGATCACCGATGCCGGAATGCCGGGTATCTCTGATCCGGGCCAAGAGTTGGTGCGGGCCTGTGTCAAAGCGGGGATCCCAGTGGTGCCCATTCCGGGGGCAACGGCGTTTGTGGCCGGGTTAGTGGCCTCAGGCTTGACTACGGAACGGTTCATCTTCGAGGGGTTTTTGCCCACCCAGCAGCAGGCCCGCCACCGCAGATTGGTGGAGTTGCAGGCCGAAACCCGCACCTTGATTTTTTATGAGGCTCCCCATCGGCTGGAGAAAACCTTACGCGATTTGGCCGAAGTGTGGGGCGGATCCCGACAGATTGTGGTTGCCCGAGAATTGACCAAACGCTACGAAGAGTTTTGGCGGGGATCCCTGGAGTCCACCCTGGCCTATGTGGTCGGTCATGGGGTGAAAGGGGAGTTGACGCTGATCATCGAAGGGGCGGATCCGGTTTCTCCCTCTAGTGAAGACATGGATTGGATCTCGGCGGTGGATGGGCTGATGGCCACAGGATTGAGCCGATCTCAGGCCGCTCGTCAACTGGCTCAGCACTATGGCCTAGAGCGTCAGCAGATCTATCGGGCCTCGATGGGATCCCCAGAAAGCCCACCTGGAACAGATTGAGCTACTCTTGAAGATAACGAGATCGCATGTATAAAATCGTTGGCTCATTTTCCTTAGTCTTCCTTAGGGATCCCTATGCTGATTCAATTACCCAAAGCCTTGGAGCTGATCACCAAAGGCAAACATACGTTGCTGATCACCACCGATGGCAAGCTGGCCTTGGTTCCCCATGACAAAGCTGACCTCAAAATCACCTCATCAGAAGCAGTGAACTTGATGTTCTATGTGGTGCGGACATCTGGGGCAGATGAGACGGCTGCGGCTCAAGCCGAGATCGAGTCCGCCATTGCCAAGGTTGCAGAGCTGGGCACAGAAGAGGATCAAGCCCGAGCTCGGATGGAAAAATACCGTCAGATTCGGGACAGCGGTTCTTAGCAACACTCTTAGCTACACTCCTAGCTACAGTGCGCCCTGAGAGTATTCCCGCCAGACCAGTGCTAAAGTCAGGATCCCTGTTGATGCGATAACCTCATGCACAAAATCCCCGTCACAATTGTTACTGGCTTTCTTGGGGTGGGTAAAACAACCCTGGTTCGCCACCTCCTGCAACACAACAATGGACGGCGGATTGCGGTCATCGTCAATGAGTTTGGCGAAGTGGGCATTGATGGAGAACTGCTCCGCTCTTGTGGCGTCTGCGATGAAGACGGGATCCCCATCCCTGACTCTCAGCACCCCAACATCGTTGAGCTGGCCAACGGTTGCCTCTGTTGCACCGTCCAAGAAGAATTCCTGCCCACCATGCAGGCTCTATTGCAACGCCGCGATCAACTGGATGCCATCTTGATCGAGACCTCTGGCTTAGCTCTGCCCAAACCTCTGGTGCAGGCCTTTCGCTGGCCTGAGATTCGCACTGGGGCAACGGTAGACGGCATCCTGACGGTGGTGGATTGCCAAGCTCTGGCCTCCGGTCAGATGGTGGGAGATCTGGAAGCCCTGACCAGTCAACGACAGGCGGATCCCAACCTGGAACATGAAACCCCGTTAGAGGAACTGTTTGAGGATCAGCTCAACTGTGCCGATCTGGTCTTACTGACCAAAGTAGACCAAGTGGATCCAGCCGAGCGGGCCCAAGTGGAAGAGTGGCTGAATACCCAATTGGCTCCAGGGGTACGCATTCTGGCCTGTACCCAAGGACAGATGGATCCCGAGATTCTGCTGGGCTTTAATGCGGCGGTGGAGGATGCCCTCGATCAGCGCCCCAGCCATCACGATCA
>JBHJNR010000236.1:0-21626 GCA_050330615.1 Cyanophyceae cyanobacterium | reverse complement strand
AAAATCATGGCCTACATCAACGACCCTCACCATGCCTGACGGCGGCTAAAGCCGCCGAATCGCTTTTCCACCCCGCTCTAAAGAGACGGGGCTACCAAGCTCACGGGCTTTTTCGTGTGATCAGAAGCATCTGCTGTGGGAAGGACATTCCACCTTAAATCTCCTGGCCCTTGATATCCTGGGGATAACTCACTTAGCGGGGGGAGATGGTTGTTCTCCTCTGAATTTATGTCCACAGCCCGACAGACCCGCAGCCAAAAGCTGATCCTTGACCTGCTGAGCCATCGGTCTCAACCCCTGTCGGCTCAAGAGATTTTTGTGGAATTGCGGAATGAGCAGCAATCGGTGGGGTTGGCTACGGTCTACCGATCCCTGGAGGCGCTGCAAAATGAGGGACAACTTCAGGCGGTTAATCTTGGGGATCACCAGTCTTACTACCAAATGTTGCCCAGCGATGGACATAACCGACATCATCTCATTTGTACCCAGTGCCGCAAGGTGGTGCCCCTGTCCATTTGTCCAGTTGAGGACTTAGAATCCAAGCTCTCGTCTCGACATGGCTTTGTGATCGACTACCATGTGCTGGATTTTTATGGCACCTGTTCGGATTGCCGGGCCTGAGGGCTTTTTCGTGTCTTGGTATCGGATTGGACTGAAGTGTGACAGGGATCCCGCTGGCACAAGGAGACTGCCATCAAGATAGATCAACAGGCAGACTAGAGTCAGTTCTTCGACATGAGCAGGCCCAAACAATGACTGTAGACATGGATCCTTCGCCCTCTTCTACCCTCCTTGAGCCCCGCCAGTCCAATCCCAAAGTTCGGATCCCAGTTTGGCGAATTCTCGTCCCTTTGGTGGCTCAAGTCCTGATCGTTGCGACAATCCCGGCCCAGAAAGCAGCCACACTGGCCACCGGCACAACCGTCTATCTACAAACCGCACCCGTGGATCCCTATGATCTGTTGCGGGGTCGTTATGTCACCCTCGATTACGAGATTGGCGACCGCACGAGGTTGCAGGATCTCCCAGGCAGTGAGGCTGTCAATGAGCCGGAATTCTATATTCAGCTGGCCCCGCCAACTGCAACGACGGATCCCACAGCCCCTTGGCAGCCGGTGGCGGTGAGTGTGGACTATCCCGGCGATTTGCCCGCCGATCATGTGGTCATTCGAGCGCAAGGGGGATCCTGGCGGTTCGATTTGGGTCTGGGCCAGTATTTCATCCCCGATGAGGTGGGAGATGCCCTGGAAGAAGATATGAATCAATACCGGGAAGAAACTCGCGTTGAAGCCAAGGTCGATAGCCGAGGCAATGCGGCACTGGTCAGGTTATGGGTACAGGATCGGCCCTATTAGCTGGTCTCTAATTAGCTGGTCTCTAAGGATCCCAGCAGGATCCCAGCCTTAGGGCAGCGCTGATCGGGCATGGCACAGCCGACTGGGCCACAACGATAGACTACGATCAGGGACACCGAGAGGGATCCCTATTTTCCCTCCATCCTTTGTCTGTTGAGTGGCCGTGACCATCACTCCCCTACTGCAAAATCGAGAGTTATTAGAAACCCGCCTCAAAGAGATCCCGCCCGATCCAGGGGTGTACTTAATGCGGGATCATCTTGATCAGATCCTGTATGTGGGCAAATCCAAGAAACTGCGGTCGCGGGTGCGGTCTTACTTTCGTTTCACCAGCGATCTATCCCCTCGGATCCAACGGATGGTGGTTCAGGTCTGTGAGATCGAATTCATCGTCACCGACACCGAAAATGAGGCTCTGGCACTCGAAGACAACCTGATTAAGACCCATCAGCCCCCCTATAATATCCTGCTTAAAGATGACAAAAAATATCCTTACCTCTGTATTACATGGTCTAACGATTATCCCTATCTCTACATCACCCGCAACCGCCGCTTAGAGCGCCCCAAAGACAAATACTATGGCCCCTATACAGATGTAGGACTGCTGCGATATACCCTCAGCCTGGTCAAGCGGATCTTTCCCCTTCGTCAACGGCCTAAACCCCTGCACAAAGATCGCCCCTGTCTCAACTTCGATATCGGTCGTTGTCCTGGTGTTTGCCAAAATCTCATTACCCCAGAGGATTATCGGCAAACCTTGATGCAGGTGGCCATGATCTTTCAGTGGCAAACCGATACCCTTTTGACTGCCATACAAGCTCGCATGGCTGAAGCAGCGGCTCAGGAGAACTACGAAGCAGCGGCTCGGTTTCGTGACCAAGTACGAGGGCTGTCATCACTGGGGGAATCCCAAAAGGTTTCTCTGCCTAATTCCACAGTCTCACGGGATGCCTTGGCGCTAGCCACCAATGATAGTCGGGCTTGTATTCAGCTCTTTCAGGTGCGGGCAGGCAAGTTGGTGGGGCGATTGGGATTTATGGCCCAAAACCAAGGGGATGATCCGGCCTTGATCTTGCAAAAGGTCTTGCAGGAGCATTATCAGCACTGCGATCCCGTTGAGATTCCCACCGAGATCTTGACCCAGCATGAGCTGCCAGATGCGGATTTTTTGGAAAGTTGGCTGAGTCAGAAAAAGGGGCGCAAAATCAGCCTGCTCTCTCCTCAACGACAGAGCAAAGCCGAGCTGATCGAGCTGGTGGAGCGCAATGCCAAATTGGAGCTGGAGCGCAACCAGCGGCTGGCGGATCGAGATTCAGCCGCCCTGCAACGCCTAGCCGATGTATTGGATCTGCCGCTCCCGCCCTACCGACTGGAGGGCTATGACATCTCTCATGTTCAGGGATCCGATGCAGTGGCTAGCCAGGTGGTGTTCTTGGATGGATTGCCCGCCAAGCAGCACTATCGCCGCTACAAAATCCGCAATCCCCAGATCCGCTCTGGCCATTCCGATGACTATGCCAGCCATGCCGAGGTGGCCCGCCGCCGCTTTAGCAACTTGGATTCTGACCAGCAGCCGGACTTGATCTTGATCGATGGGGGCAAGGGACAACTGTCGGCGGTCTATGCCGTCATGGAAGAACTGGGGCTGGAACATCTGCCCATGATTGGCTTGGCCAAGCGGGAGGAGGAGATCTTCTTGCCCGGTAATCCGATCCCGATCAAATTGCCCGCCACCGACCCCGCCCGGATGTTATTGCAACGGCTGCGGGATGAGGCCCATCGGTTTGCCCTCTCCTACCACCGCCAACAGCGCAAGGTGCGGGCATCCACATCTGCATTGGAGGATATCCCAGGCTTGGGTAAGCATCGACAACGGTTGCTGATGGAGGAATTTCGCTCCATCGCCCGGATCCAAACCGCCCCCCCTGAGCAGCTGGCCCAAGTTCCCGGCATTGGCCCCAAGCTGGCCCAGCAGATCTATCTCTACTTTCATCCCGAAGGGGATCCCTTGTCTCCAACGCCACAGCCCGTCACCCCTGATCCGGCAGAAGTGGGATCCCTGTAGCTGTTGTACCAATTAGGTTCTTTTCGCTTTGTTCCTGGCTAGCTAACTTGCTGAAGGGATCCCGAGGCAGTTAGCCTGTGAAAACTCGCCCCGCAACTCTGGAGGATCCGGCATGACCTGGCGGTTAGATGCCCTGCACAAGCTCGGCGTATATGCTTTGGTGGCGATTGCAGTGCTGGCCTTGTGGCTGGGACAAGCCTTGAATCCGCTGGTGGTGGTAGCGTTTACCGTCGGCGGCATCCTCAGTTGGTTTTGTGACAAACCCCGCATCGATCCGGCTCAGTATGCGGGCATTTGGCGACCCCTGACCCTGGGTGTATTGGGGATCCTGATTGCGCTTGCTATCACAGGCCTGGTAGGGCCATTTGATGCGGCGATTGGGCTGGTGCTGTATCTGACAGCCGCCAAACTGTTTCAGCGGGAGCGGGTGGCGGACTATGTGCAGACGATGGTGCTGTCGTTTTTGATGATGGCCATTGCCACTGTTTTCAATGAGGACATTAGCTTTGGGCTGTTGTTTATTGCTTATACGATCATTGGCCTGATTAGTTTTGCCCTCTATCATCTGCGGATTCAGGTGGAAGAACATCCGCAGGCTGCTGTACAGACCCGTCTGGTGGATCGGGCCTTTTTGACCAATTTGACCGGACTAGCATTGATTGCGCTGGCGGGATCCATTGCCTTTTTCTTCTTGTTTCCCCGGATTGGTTTTGGCTTTTTGGCCCAACAATCGCGGGCCACTGGCATGTCAACGGGATTCTCGGAAGAGGTGCGATTGGGGGATTTTGGCACCCTCAAGAGTGATCCCACCGTGGTGATGCGGGTGGAGTTTCCCCTGGGATCCCCAGAGCGACCCCAGAATCTGTATTGGAAGGGGGTGAGCTTTGATCAGTATGACGGCTTTGTCTGGTCGCGCACTCTGACGGATACTCAGTCTTTATCCGCCGATGGTAACAGCCGGTTCAGCCTGCCGAACAACGCTTTGGCTCCCGCTTGGCAGGCGCTGCGGGCGGATCCAGCCGCCCCTCGGCTGGTACAAAGCATTTTCTTGGATCCCATCGATACCAATGCACTATTCCACTTGGATCCCTGGATTGACTTGCAGCTGGCCAACCGTAACAGCGCCAATCGCCCCAATCGCTTTCGCAACAGCTCGCTAGGACTGGCGGAAACGGGGGATATTAGCCATCGGCTGACCCAGCGCATCGCCTATCAATATGAAGTCACCAGCTTAGTTCCCCCCCGTCAGGCCAGCCTCTTTCAGCAGGTGGATCATGAGACGATCGTGGCCAGCCTGGGATCCCAGGCGTCAGCCTATCTACAATTGCCCGATAACTTTAACCCCCAGATCCGGGATTTAGCCGAAGACTGGAGTCGCACCGCCAGCACCGATTTTGGTAGAGCTCAGGCCATCCAAGATACGTTGGCCAGCACTTTTGACTATACGGTCAACCTGTTTGACCCCGGCGATCAGGCTCCCTTAGACGCTTTTCTATTCACCCACCAAGAGGGGCACTGCGAATATTTTTCTACGGCAATGGCGATCATGCTGCGCAGCATCGGGATCCCGGCGCGTAATGTGACGGGCTTCATTGGGGGAAGTTGGAATCAGGGGCAGGGCTATCTGTCGGTGCGGAATGCCGATGCTCACTCTTGGGTGGAGGTGCCGTTTGGGGAGTATGGCTGGGTGCGCTTTGATCCAACCCCGGCAGCGGCTAATGTCAGCTTGCAACGGGACTGGTGGGATCCCGTGCGGCAAGCCTATGATGCGCTGCGGTTTCAGTGGATCAAATATGTCATCCAATACGATCTGGAAACGCAGGTGGAGCTGTTGCAGGAGTTGACCGAAACCCTGGGCCAGATGGGACAACGGCAGGGAGAACAGGCCAACTGGGGCGATCAACTGCGGGCTTGGATCCCCACTTTGCGGGCCAGCCTCCAGCAGAATGCCATTCCGTTAATCGGTCTGACGCTTGTGACGGTGATTGGCGGATCCCGAGGCAAACAGCGGCGGTATCGACAGATGCAACCCCAAGATTATCTGGTGGTGCTGGTGCTTTCTGGGGTGGGGGGATCCCTGATGGGGGTCTTGTGGCAGCCCCAGTCCAGCCTCGGCTTGGTATTGGTGGGTCTGCTGTTGCCGGGATTTGCCTTTGCGGGTATGCGGTGGGTCAACCCTGCCACCCCCAGCTCCCAACAACGGGTGGCGGCGATCACGCATCTCTATACGCAATTGCGGCTGACGATGAGGCAGGTCGGGATCCCGGTGGTGTCGAGTCCGGGGGCCTTGATTGAGGAATTGCATCGCTCTTCCCTCAGGGATCCCCAGCGGGCGATTCGGCTGATTGAGCGCTATATGGCAGTCCGATTTGGCGGGGATCCCATAGATCCTGCCGAACTGAAGCTACTGTGGCAGAAATTGCGAGAGTTGCGGCGGCAATGGCATCAGAATCCATCCCCGCCTGTTACCGCTCAGCCCTGACTAGGTTGGGTAGATTCAGCATAATCATTAGATGCTTGAGTGATATTGCTTACCTACTCGAAGTGAATACACTTTAAAATGAAGTATATTTGACCACGGCTAGGTTATGACGCCTCAAGACGTTTTCGATCAGATTGAGCAAGAATTAGGGGCTGGAATGGTGCCCCGGATCTTTCGGCTCTTGGAATCCCGACCGACCCTGCTGATCCATCTGTGGGGGCAGTTTCGCGCCATTGTGCTGGAGGGAGAACTGCCCCGTGTCTTGAAGGAAATGGTGGGGCTGGTGATCGCATCCATCACCCACTGTGCCTACGTACGAGTTGTGCATCTCCATAGCCTCAGTCTTCAGGGAGTCGATGCTGATCTCCTCCAATCTTTAAGGGCCGGTGACTTTCAGTTGTCGGGGGTTAGCAATCTAACCGAACAGGCTTTACGGTTTACGGTAATGTCGGCTTCCACCCGTTCGGCCTACGGGGATCCCCATGTTTGGCCAGGGATGCGTCAAGCTAGTCTTGAGCTTCTGGCAACAATGGCTTTGGAAGATAGTGAGAAAATAGAATTAGTGGCAACCATAGCCCTATTTGAGCAGGTTTGTAGTGTTGCAAATCTTTTGGATCTAGACCCCAATCAACCCTGATGATCTCCTCTGATCCCCCCACTCCCAATACTGATGCTACTGCCGCCCCCAAGGACTGGGGGGTAGCGGAGCTAGCACAGGGGGGAGAACTCTCTCACATGGAAGGTTTTCGTCATCTGGCTTCAGAGACCCTTTGGTTGTTGGGGGAATTGGCCAGTGAACTGAGTGGGGCGCAGACCCTCGATCAGATCCAGCTGCTATTGAGCCGCAAACTGCGCTGGATCATCAACTTTGAACGATGTACGTTGGCCATCTGGCATCACCCTGCCGCTTCAACCTATGAGTTGCGCGAACTGAGTGATCCTCAGCAAGCCCTCCAGTCGGGATCCCAGTGGCTCAGCTTTGGCACCGATTGGATCAGCAATGTCCTCCAAAGCTCCAAACCTCTACTCGGGGATCCTACGGCAGATCCCTGGTTTAAGCCTTATCAATCCCACTCAACTCAACCGGGCATCATCGAACACCCCCGCTCCCTTCTGCTCTTGCCGTTACGAACGGGATCCCGGACGGTGGGCAGCCTCAATCTGAGTGCTCGCAGCCAGGATGTCTATCCCCTTGGCATCCGTAACCTCGTTATGTTGTTAGCCAGTCAATTGGGGGGGCATCTGGGGGCAGCGCTCCATCACCGGCAAACTCAGATCAGATTGACTCAACAGTCGGCTGTGGCAGATCTAGGCCAAAGAGCTTTGGAAGGGGCGGATCTGGATAGTCTGATGACAATGGCAACTGAAGCGGTCATCACCGGCCTAGGGATCCCATCTGCGCAGATCTGGAGCGGCATGGATCCACAAGCTCTACAGGTGCAGGTGGTTTCAGGTTGGTGGCCTCTGCTGTCGTCTCTCCGGCTCGGGTTCTCAGACTTGACCCAAGGGCCGTGCCCCCCTCCCCTTACCGCAATTGGGATCCAATCCAGTCTCGGGATCCCATTTTATTCTGCTGATGGGATGACCCGGATTCTCACTGTACAGGACTTGCAACCGCGCCACTTCACCGACGAAGACATCTCTTTTCTCCAGTTGGTGGTACAAACCCTTGATACCGCCCTATTGCGCCAACAGTCTGAACACAATCGCCTCCATGCAGAACGGAATGCTCAGCTTGAAGCCCAAATGAAGGAGATGCAGCGACTAGAGCGGCTCAAAGACCAGTTTTTGAGCACTGTCTCTCATGAGTTGCGGACACCTCTAACCAGTATCAAACTCAGCATCCAGCTGTTACAGTCAACGGCTCTAACGGCTCAGCAGTCCCGCTATGTGGAGATTCTTCAGCAGGAGACCCAGCGGGAGATCAAGTTGGTGCAAGATCTGCTGGTACTCCAGGATCCCATCCTGGAATGCCCCATTCGCCAAACGTTGTCAGTGTCAGCTTGGCTAGGAGCCCTGACCATTCCCTTCGCCCAACGCGCAAAACTGCGAGAGCAACACCTCCAGCTCCAGATCCCAGAACCTCCAGCAGATGCAGCCCTAGCTGTTGTCACGGATCCTGACTTATTAGAACAGGTGGTGGCAGAACTCCTAACCAACGCCATTAAATTTACCCCCCGACAAGGGCAGATCGAGGTTGGGTATCGCCAAGTATCATCTGACCTGATCCTTTGGGTCAGCAATAGCGGTCCTGAGATCCCGCCGTTGGAAAGAGAGCGTATTTTTGAAAGATTTTACCGCTTGCCCCAGAGGGATCCCTGGGCTGAGGCCGGAACAGGGCTTGGGTTATCCCTGGCTCAACAACGGATCCAGCAGCTCAACGGCACCATCCAGGTTGGTCGCAAAGATGAACTCACCCTATTTGAGGTGCGGATCCCCCTTCAGCCGCCCTCAACCCCGACTACCACAGCAGCAGAGCCTCCTGGGCTTTCAACCACACCGGATCAGGATCCCGATCACCAGCACCGGCTTGTGCAGGCAACGGAACCAGGATCCGATGGATGGGAGGACAGCTATGGCTGGTCAGATCTCCTGTCCGAGTCAGGGAGCCAAGATTAGCCTCAGACAGGCTTATGCTCTTACCCCTCTGGTGTTGTGACTGGTGTTGTCAGCAACAGCTCCCCTTGCAACATCCGGTGAGCAGCGCTCAGCAACTCTTCCTCCAGGTAGGGCTTGGTGAAGTAGGCCGTGGCCCCCAACTCCCGTGCTGTTTGGCGATGCCGTTCGGCTCCTCGTGAGGTCAACATCGCAATCGGCATGTGCTGCAGGTGGGGATCCTGGCGCAGATGGGATAGCAGTTGTAAGCCATCCATCCGAGGCATCTCGATATCGCAGAAGATGATGTCGCAGGGCAATCCACCCCGCAGTTTTTCCCAAGCATCCTGGCCATCTCGGGCCTGCTCCACCCGGTAACCTACCTTCTGGAAAGACATCGATAACAGCTCTCGTACCGTGATCGAGTCGTCCACGATCAACACCGTGGTCTGATGCTCTTGCTCTTCCTCGCCATCCCCTTGGTCGATTCCCTCCCAGGTGCGACTCAGCTCTCGACGAGTACGACCTTGGGCCAGATCCACCAATTCTAGAATGTCGGCGATGGGCAAGACGCGACCATTTCCCAAAACGGTGGCCCCAGCAACCCCCAGTGGCTTGGGCACAGGTCCCCGCAATTGTTTGATGACGATCTCCTGCTCTTCCACAAAGCTATCCACCTGCAAGGCGACAAAGTTGCCGGAGCTTTGGATGATGACCACAGGCACGATGCCTTCATCTTGGGTGAGGCTATAGACCTCTGTGCCTCGCCGGCCATGGGGTCGACTAAATTTCAGCAGCTGCGATAAGGGCTGGAAGTGTAACCGCTGATCCCGCCAGGGGATGGTAGGCCGACCTTGCTCGTCGTTGATGATCTCGTCTTGGGGCACATCCAGCATCTCCTCCACACCATCGAGGGGGAAGGCGATCAAAGCCTTATTGCTGACACAGACCATCGCCTTCGAGATGCTGAGGGTAAGAGGAAGGCGGATGGTGAAGGTGGTGCCTTTACCGAGGGCAGAATCGATTTGAATGCTGCCCCGCAGCTCAGAGATATTGCGTCGAACCACGTCAAGGCCGACCCCTCGTCCTGCCAAGTCATCCACCTCCTCGGCACTGCGACCACTGAAGCCAGGGTGGAATAGCACATTGAAGACTTCATCTTCGGTGGCGTTGCTGTCCAGTAGACCCAGTCCAACCGCCTTGTTCCTGACTTTATCCACCGGGATCCCACCCCCGTCATCGCTGACAATGATGATGGACTGGTTGCCCTGATAGAAGATGCGAATCGTGATCTTACCTTCCGGATTCTTCCCAGCCTGCTTACGCTCGCTAGGCGTCTCGATGCCATGCACCAAGGCATTGTTGACCAAGTGGGTCATGGGATCATAGAGCTCTTCCAGAATGGCTTTATCAATTGACGTATCCCGGCCATCCACCTCCAGAGTGGCCTGTTTGCCAGTCTTAATGGACAGATCGCGAATCGCTCGGGGCAACCGATCGGCAATCTGGGAAAAGGGCATCATCCGAGCCCGGTTCAGACCCTCTTGTAATTGGGTCGTCACCTGTCGGAATTGGCGGGCCACCTGCTCCGCTTCATCCACCGCAAACTCAATATCCGAAGAAGACTCCCGGACTCGGACGATCAGCTCAATAATCTCTTGAGAGAGAGCATGGAAGGCACTGAATCGATCCATCTCCAGTGCATCAAACCCGTGGGTCTGATGTCCGGTGCTGTAGAGGGCTGAACTGCTGGTGGTGCCACCATATCCCAGGGCGGGGCGGGGGTCGCGGTGGCTTCCCGACAACAGGGCAGTCTCTAGCAAGGATCGATCGTATTGATCCTGCATCTGTTGGCCCAGATCGCTGAGCTGTTGTACCCGACCCAATAGCCCATCCAAAAATTGCCGCAGACGAACATGGTTCTGTTCCATGCTGTTGCGGTTGACCACCAATTCCCCCACCAAGTTGTTGATCTGGTCAAGGTGACGCACCTCCACCCGCATCATTTGATTTGAGAAGCCAGTGGTACGGCGAGTAGTCGTGGGGACAGTGGGAGGAGGTGCCACAACAGATGAGGTAGGGGCAGCTACAGCCGATGGCGTACCCAGATCCAGATCTCCGAGGATGGCCTCCAGCTCCTTGTCTAGATCCAATTCCAGCCCCTCTGCACTACTGCTTGAGGGATCCCCCACCATCGCAGAAGCAGGAATGGTAGAGCCCATACTGGGATCCAGATCCATCTCATCAGATGAATCAAATAGGGCAGCGAGGTGATCAAGGCGAGGTTCGAAGTTATCTCCTGCCCCATTGCTTGCCCCTTCGCTGCTTTCGTCATTCCACAGATTGTCTAAATCCTGTTCAAAATGACTCACGAAGGAGTTGGTCTCTCTCTCCGCTGCTGAATTGTCGGTATTGCCGGTCATGGCAGAGGGTTCTTGGGTCTCACCCCCGAATCCTGCCATCAAATCATCAGCAAAAAGGGCATCTAAATCATTAAAGTCAGAAGTGGTGGAATCAACCTCGGCAGTTTCCAGATCCAGCCCCGAAAGAGGGATCCCATCCTCCTCAGCTTCAACTGTCATCTCATCAGGGAATAAGTCGTCTAGACCCGACAGCATATCCTCAAACTCTGTACCCACTGAGCCAGGGTATTCTTCCTCGTCTGCCATGACATCTTGGTTCTCGTCCAGGCTCGGTTCCCCCAACAGATCGACTAGTCCGGCAAACATACTGCCATCAGGCGAGGCTGTCTCGGAGAGACCCAGGGTGGATTCAGTACTGAGCTCATCCATATTGCTGCTTGGTTCATGGGCTTTAGCCCCCGCCGCAGGTTCCTCAACCCCATCATCTATCTCATCTGTGGGTATTTCCCCAAACAGATCATCTAGTCCCCCAAACATGTCGTCATCAGAATCGGCTGTCTCAGATACATCCAGGGTGGGTTCAGACATCTCATCAGCCACCAACGCTGGTTCCTCAGCCCAACCACCAGTCTCTTCTGTGGGTGCTTCCCCAAATAGATCGTCTAGTCCGCCAAACATGCCGTCATCAGAATCGGCTGTCTCAGATACATCTAAGGTGGGTTCAGACGTTTCATCAGACGTTTGAGCGGCCACCAACACTGGTTCCTCAGCCCAACCACCAGTCTCGTCTGTAGATGCTTCCCCAAACAGATCATCCAGTCCACCAAACATGCCGTCATCAGAATCGGCTGCCTCAGATACATCCAGGGCGGGATCATCGGTGCCTAACTCAATCGCCTCAACAGCGACATCGCTCTCTGAGACCATCAGATCAGGGGCTAGATCCACATCACCCCTTTCTTCTGAGGACGATTCGCCAAAGAAATCAGCAAAATCACCTGAGTCCAGGGATCCCTTGGCTTCCTCCTGCTCTAACTGCGATAGGTCTGCAAACAGATCGTCTAGATTGCCAGAATCCAGGTTGTCCTCCCAGGCATCCGCACTTCCCTGATCGGCCACAGGTTCAGCGTTAAAGTCTGTCACCTCAAAGTCTGTCACCTCAAAGTCTGTAAAGGGATCCCCAGAGGCGTCGATATCCTCATCTTGAGAAGAATCACTGGGATCCCCTTGGAAAAAGGTATTGAGGACAGGACTATCTTCTGTCTCTGGTTCTTCGAAGGCGGAAAACTCTGTCTCAGGTTCTGTCTCAGATGTGAATTCCAGCGCAGGTAAGTCTTCAACCCCATCAGAGTCAAAGGGATCCCTACTCTGCTCTAAGTCTGGACTCCAAACGTCAGCTACCAAGTCACTGGCATCGGGAGGGTGATCGGGATCCGCCTGAGACTCAGACAGGGAAGCAGCCGTATCTTGGCCAATGCTGTGATCATCCTCGCTATCAAATGTCTCAGCAAAGGGATCCCCCACTACATCCTCTATACTTTGCTCATCACTAGCCTGTTCCTCTGCAGCAGATAGATCAGGCACATCCAAAACCTGAGTGGGGGCCCCAAAGAAAGACAGATCAAGGCTCTCATCAGTGTCTGGAAGATCGTCTGAAAGATCTGTAGATGAATGAGCAGTCTCCCCAATAGTTATCTCTGCATCAGGCGGTTCCAACACATCTGTGACCGCTGAGGAATCCACCCCTTGCTCAGCCTGACTGGGCAA
The DNA here is from genome assembly GCA_050330615.1 of Cyanophyceae cyanobacterium. GTDB lineage: Bacteria > Cyanobacteriota > Cyanobacteriia > Thermostichales > Thermostichaceae > JAAUUM01. The sequence goes on along the minus strand of JBHJNR010000236.1, from coordinate 8,999 downwards.
CTCTTCCGATAAATCCCCAAACAAATCGGCCAGATCCTGATCAGCTTTAGCCTCAATGACAGCTTCCGACCACTCAGGCTGTTCCGTACTGGTATCCACCTGAGATGACTGATTGATCCAGTCCATATCAGGAATTTCTTCTGTGGCCGCTTGTTCAACTGCATTGTCAAACAGATCGGTAAAAGCCGCTTCATCATCGGCATCCAGCGTGAGAAGGGCAGGGGCAAAGTCTTCTGCAGGGGAAGATGTTACAACCGGCAGCTCATCCTGATTGGGGGTAGACCCCTGTTCAGTAGAGAGGGTATCCCAGAAGTCTGGTTCTCCGTCCTCTTCATCCGCCCCAGTAACCTCGCCTGCGCGCTCTAACTCCAGAGATTGGAATGAACTAGTAGGCTCAACCTGAATACTGTGCTCAAAAGCAAGATCCGCTCCTGCTGCTGGGGAGGACTCTGCCTCCATTTGGGGCTCAAGGGATAGATCTTCCCCGCTGTCGGGGATAAATGACTCAAATAGGGTCACCAGATCTGTGTCCACATCTTCAGGGATCCCACTGATCTCATCAATCAGCAGTACATCCATATCCAGCCAAGGATCCGGGGCTGGAGTCGTGGGCAGATCAGGGGGTAGGTTGTGTTCGAGGGCATCAAAAACTTGATCAAAGGCATCCTCAATTTGAGCCTGTGGCAGATCCACCAGATCTGAAGTTTCAATCAAGTCGTTAACGATCTCAACGTCAGGTAAGTCTATTAAGTCTATTGATTGCTCACCCAGGTCAACCGTAGGGATCCCTTCAGAGGTCGATTCAGCATCCAAACCCTCACCCAACAGATCTGCTAAATCCTGCTCCTCAGCAGCCCAGCCACCTTCCGGTGAAGCAGCAAATACATCACTGAAGTCACCATCATTGGCATTCATGTCAATGGGAGCATTGAGGTCAAAGGGCTCCTCCAGAACCGTTGCGGTGGATGGCTCCATGTCAGGATTAAACGTGCCAAAAACACTGGCAAAGCTATCGTCTTCCTCCAATACAGTCTCATGAGCTGAAGTAGCGTCCTGCCCAACCCTCTCAGGGTCAATCAAGGGCAAGGCTGGCTCCATCAAACCAGAGGACTCTGGTGCTTCACTAAAACTGCTGTCAAATAAATCAGTCATCGCGTCGGCATCGGCAGCGGAGTCCAGCTCAGCGGCTGAAGTGAACAAACTCTCCGACCCCAAATCATCCCCAGAGGCTATGGCATCAGCTTCTATCCCAATCTCATCCTCAACAAGACCCTCTTCATCCCCACTTAGGGTAGACAGATCCTCAAAGATATCAGGCTCAACTGCCACCATCGGCTCGGGCCGGAGAGCAATCAAGTCAGCGGAGGTCTGAATCTGATCCCAGGATCCCGCTACCAAACATTGGTGGGCCTGCTTCAGGTTGCGCAAGATAGGCAGGGCAACCGTGGCCATAGAGCAATGGGGCTGAGCCAAAATCTCCTTAACCCCATCCACCAAAGCTACCCATTCGGCTATCTGGTGGTCTTGTCCCACCTGTTGTAGAACAGCCACCTGCCCCAATAGCTCTGCCTGAGCCCTGTCCCCTTGCTTAAACAGATCCAACATCTGCCGCAATGCCTGGGGGATAGTCTGTTGAATCGCAATGGTCAGGCCATCTTCCTCCACAGGCGGGGCAACCTTTTCGGGCTCAGGCTTGTCTCCCGCCAATAGTTGTTGGATCCGCTGTTCTGCTTGGTTGAGGACGGGCTGCATCTCAACCCAGACGGCTTCACCTTCTGCTTCTGGCACAAAACCCAAGTCTTGTAACCGTCCCACCAGCCGTGCCAATCCGTCGTATCCCTTTAAAAACAACCCTTCCAAAGATTGATCCACAGGGATCCCGCCGGGATGATTGCGGAAATAGCTGAAGCAGTCCTCCAGACGATGAGCCAACTTTTGAATGCTATGAAAGCCCAATTGGGCGGATCCCCCTTTGATGGAGTGCGCCGCCCGAAAAAGCTCGTTGATCAACTCAGAATCGGTAGCCTCTTGCCGTAAGTTGAGCAACCCCTGCTCAATGGTTTGCAGATGTTCCTGCGCCTCTTCCAAAAAGAAGCCCATGATCCGCCGTTGAGAATCCGTCATGGGTGGCGGCTCAGGCACAGCAGGGGTAACGGGAGCAGCAGCAGTCAGGGCGACAAGTTCTGCTGAGGGTTTTACCTGTAGAGAGGGATTGAGCACAAGGGCTTGCTGGCTTTGCTTCAAATCCCGCAAAACAATCAGAGCCAGACTACGCAGATCGCTAGCAGGATTGGCAATGGCAGCATGGATTGCTTCGGTTAATTGCTCCCAACCAGATAGGTGATGGGCTCGACCGATCTCTTGCAGGGATCCCACTACCTGCAACAATTGGTCGCGAGTACCCGATTGATCCCGTTGCTTGAATAACTCCAGCATCTCCCTCATCTGTTGAGGGATGCGCTGGGTCAAAACCATCTCAATGGTTTCTACCGGAGTGGCAGCAGAAGCCACCACTGAAGCAGCATTGGGGTTAACCTCACCTAAGAGACCATAGAGATGGTTCTCTGTCTCAGCAAAAACGGGCTCTAGCCCTTCTAGCGCGCTGCGTCCAGTTTCTTCAGATAAACCAGCTGGACTTTGCAGCTCTTCTAGCAACATGGCTAGCACGTCATACCCTTGCAACAAAAGACTCTCTAGATGCTGATCGACCGGCACCCGTCCCTCTCGGGAGCGAAAGACGTTGAAAAAATCTTCCATACGGTGGGCAACCCGCTGAATCGGCCCCAGGTTGAGCATGGCTGCCCCGCCCTTGATGGAGTGAGCTGCCCGGAAGAGTTCATTGATCAGCTCTCCATCCGTGAGACTTTCTCTCAAGCTGAGCAAGCCTTGCTCAATGGTGGTCAAGTGATCGCGGGACTCTTCAATAAAGTAGCCAAGGATCCGCTGTTGGGCTTCTTGGTTCATGGCAGGGACACTCCCTAGAGCTTTGTTACAAAGTAAACATTGAACTATTCAACTCAGCCAGGATTAAGATTTGCTTACGGTCAGCAGACCCAGTGCCCTGTTACTCTTCGCCTACCTTAAATCGGCCCACCGATGACTGCAACTCACTGGCGATCGAAACCAATTGCCGCAGCGAGGTGGCCACCTGCTGAGACTCTTTTGATGTCTCATTAGCCCTCAGTTCCAGCGCTTGCATCACCTGAGCCACCGATCGAGATGTTTCGGTCTGTTGAACCGTTTCACCCGAGATGGCCTGCACCAGATCATCAATCTGGCGACTGACCTCAATGATCTCATCCAAGCTACTCTTGGCCTGTTCTGCCCGGCGGGTGCCCTCAATCACCTGCTGAGTCCCTTCTTCCATGGCCGTCATCACCGTGCCAGTCTCCGATTGAATCTGCAACACAATTTGTTCGATCTCTTTCGAAGCCTTGGCCGCTCGGTCTGCTAACTGTCGCACCTCATCCGCCACAATCGCAAAACCTCGACCGGATTCTCCCGCCCGAGCAGCCTCAATACTGGCATTCAAGGCCAATAGGTTGGTTCGGGAAGCAATGGACGAGATCAATGCCACGATCTTGGAAATCTCCTGAGAGGATTCTGCCAATCGTTTTACCTTGCGGGTGGTCTCTGCCACGGTTTCTCGGATCTCCAAGATACCGGCCACTGTGCGATCCACAGCCTCTCCTCCCCTCAGAGCCGCCTGGGATGCTTGGGCCGCCACCATGGCAGCTTCTCGGGCGTTGCTGGCCACCTGTTGAATTGAGGTGGTCATTTGCTGCACTGAGTTGAGGGTGTGGGAGATATCCTCCACCTGGCGCAAGGCATCCGATGACAAGCTACGGGCAAAATCCTCGTTTTGGAAGGCTGCATCATTAACCGATGTTGCCGCCCGTTTCACTTGGCTAACAATGTCTCGCAAGCTGCGAATGGTCAAGTTGAAGGAGTCAGCCACAGCACCCAACACGTCGGCAGTCACCTCTGCTCGTACCGTCAGGTCACCCCGCGCCGCTCCTTCCACATCATCCAAGAGGCGAATCACCTGCCGTTGCAGATCTTCTTTGGCTTGACCTTGCTCGGCAGCCCGTTGTTGCAGGTCAGTGATGTTGGAGTCAATTGCCCCCACCATTTGGTTGAAGCTATTGGCCAAACGACCCAGCTCATCATTGGCACACACTGCCGCCTGAACATCAAAGTTGCCCTGGGACAAAGCTGTGAAGTTATTGGACAGATCACTGGTGGTGGAACGGGTATGTTTGGCTACGGAGGATCCCAAAACGGTGCCCACAATTCCCCCAGCTAAGGCACCCCCCAATAGCCCGCCGATCCCTCGACCACCGCTGTCGGACAGCACTGCCCCACCCCCAACATAAATCCCAACCCCAACCCCTAGGCCCACCAAGCTCTGAATGGCGGCAATCCAGAGGAATTTGTCTGCTGTGGGACGATTTTGTAACCAGGCTGGTTGCGATTGCGTAACAGGCTTAGGTGCTGAATTATCTCGGATGGGTATTGGCAATGAAGATATAGGTAATGCAGCCGCCCCCATGCCGCCAGATGACATACCGCCAGATGAGAGCCGTACCGGTCTTTCATCATCATCCTGAAGGAAAAGATCATCGACTTGATCCCCACTATCCATAGCTGCCAACTCTCGATCTAGGCTATCCAACTCATCAATATCAAACAGCGATGGCCCATTACCTCCATCGTCAATATCAGTCGGGGGGGGGATCGGTTCACTGAGAGGAGCGACGGCCTGCCCTGTAAAAATGTCAGAGTCACTGTCTGAGCTAATCATGGTCACGCTAGTATCATCAAACCCAGCCCCATTGAAATCATCATCGGTGGGATCAAAGTCTGAGAGATTCATGGATCCCGATGCGATGTCTTCAAATTCAGCAGCGGCAAAATCATCAACATCCAGGGATCCTGACGCAGCTTGAGTTTCTGCCTGATCCCAGTTGTCATAAGTGCCAAAGTCCAACCCATCATCCCCTTGATCTGGATTTGATAGATCTGCTTGGGGAGCCCCGTCGGACTCAATGGAGTCTTCAAAAGCATTTTCAAAGTCATCAAAGGTGCTTTCGGCAGTCTGAGGGATGGGGTAAGCAGAGTCAAAACCTGCGGTTTGAACGCCCATCTCCATGCTAGAAAAGTCTGGGCTGGATGGGGCTGGTTCTAATCCACGATTAAAGTCTACAGAATCTAGACTTTCCTCTTGAGTAGCAGGACTAGCCATAAAGTCGACCTGATCTTCATACCCCAGATCATTGTCTTCAACATTCAAATCATCAGTGTTCAAATCATCGATTCTGCTAGTCTCAAAATCGAAGCCACCAGCAAGGCCCATATCTTCATCAAAATTAATGTCTGATTCGAAAAAGGGATCCTCTCCCCCCAACTCGACCCCAAGATCATCATCAAAATCCAGCATCGGATCCATCTGCCCAGCCCCTGAGATTTCAGAAGACTCAGCAGGGCCAAAATCAGTCAAGGGATCCATGGAAATGCTGTCGATATCACCGGACATCTCCAATTCAGGGAAGTCATCCAAGTCGTCTAACCCAACGCTTGGATCTAAGCTCAGGTCGTTAAAGGGATCCTCAAACGTTGGGCTTTCGGATATAGGGTAGCCAAGCGAAGCCTCTTGATCGTTCTTGGCCTCTGTGTTGTTTGCTTCTGTGATGTAGGATTCTGACACCTCAGGAATCTCGTCGCCCCCAAAAGGATCAAACTCATCCAAGGAAAAGACATTATCCATTGGTTCAGGAATGGAAAGCCCGCTATCGGGGCCAGCTGCGGCAAACAAATCAGACATTTCATCAAAATCTGACAGATCGTTGGCCAGGGATCCCGAGCCCCCTTCTGGGTCCCCGCCCTGGGAGCCAAAAATATCATCATCAAAGCTGTCAAAACCCAGATCGTTGTCTAGGTCTAGATCATTGGATCCCAGATCCCCGCTTGCGAAGGTGTCTAAGCTCAGGTCGTCAGAGCTCAGGTCGTCAGAGACAAAACCCCCACGATCAGCTGAGTACAGATTCTGTCCATTGTCCTCAGTCTGATCTGAGAAGCCATATCCCGCATTCCCCCCATCATCAGAACTGGAGATACTGCCCCCTACACCATTATTTCGGGGGGTAACCCCTGTTCTTTCAATGGACTTAAGCAGCTGATCAAGTCCATTCTGGGCCGCCTGTACGTGATCAGGATGAGGGCTACTCTGGATCAACTCCTCATAGATACGGCGTGCATCCCCATGATTACCAGCCTGTTGTTGAGCAGAGGCCAGCCATAACTTCAACTCTGGATCATCAGGCCGTGTTGCCGTAATCTGGCTAAAAAGCTGTACAGCCCGTTCATAGTCCTCATCAGCATAGGCTTTGAGTGCTTGATTAAAGTCTTTGCGATAGTCGGTACTCGAAACCATTGGGGATCCTCCCTTTGCTCACTCAATAATGGGCTGATGAATAGGCTGGTGTTGCTTTTGAAGCTGCTGGGGTCATGAGGCAATCCACCGTTCAGAGCGGAGGATCTTAACTTGATCCAGGAGAGGCAACAAAGGACGCTCCGATGGAAACTGCCATTCCCCTTTCAGGTAAGGCTTCATCACATCTGTAGCGGCTTCATCTGCCGTTAGGGTCTCCTCAAATGGGATCTGCGGATTGATATCTTCTGTTTTAAGCCATTCCATACCCACAATTAAATCGACTGCAAGCCCCATCAGCAAATCTTGCTGATCACTCACCGTAATCACCGATATCTCAGCCCGATCAAGCACCAGGGGCGTCGTCCCCCCCAGAAACTGTCCCAAGTCAGCCACCCAAAGGATTTCCCCTCTGAAGTTCAGCGTACCCAACAACAGAGGTGATACATTCGGCACAGGAGTGATTTTTTCAGGAGCAACACTCATCACTTCAGCCACAGCTAAGGCAGATAGAGCTAGTTCTTCCCCTGACAATAGCCTGAACTTAAGGAAAAGCTCGCCCTCAGGAGCATCAAGCTCCTGAAGTTCTTGGGTCTCATCCCCCCCCATCAAAAGATCAAGGTCAAGATCCAATTCATCTATCATGATGCATCCCTCATCTGGTTTACCGTGACTACTCTGCTATTGGATAGTGAACTGATTGTGCACTCTGAAACCTGACTTCAATCTTTTTTTATCAATCTTGTTCTGTGGCATATCTCCCCGCTGGTTCTATCCGCTGGTCGTTATCCTCGCAATAGCTGCCGTACGGTTCCCACCAACTCTTGAGGCTGAAAGGGTTTGGCAATGTAGGCATCTGCCCCCTGTCGCAGTCCCCAGTAACGGTCAAACTCTTCTCCCTTAGAGGAACACATCACCACTGGCAAGTGTTGAGTGGCTGGATCGGCCTTAATTCGCCGACAGACCTCATAGCCATTCATCCGGGGCATAACGATATCCAACACCACTAAATCGGGGGGTAACCCCTGCTCCAATAAACCTTTGATTAAGTCCATCGCCTCTAGGCCATCGTTAACACTGGTGACATCAAGGCCACTGCGTTGTAGTAGACCTGAGATCATTTCCCGTTGTGCCGGACTGTCTTCCACCACTAGCACCTTGCTCACAGCTATCTCCTCAGCAGTTGCTTGATGGTGGCCACCAATTCTTGAGGCCGAAAAGGTTTGGTCACATAAGCATCTGCCCCTTGCTTATTGGCCCAGTGCCGATCAAATTCTTGGTCTTTAGTAGAACACATCACAATCAAGACCGACTGTGTCCTGGGATCCCCTTTCAGTTCGCGGCAGACCTCGTAACCATTCATGCGAGGCATCACCACATCCAATACCACCAGATCGGGAATGACAGTTTTCACCTTCTCCATGGCTTCAATACCATCGCTGGCAGTGACCACATCCATGCCATTCTCTTTGAGCAGCTCCGAAATCATCTCCTGATAGGTACGATTATCCTCAACGACCAAAATGGTGCTCATCTCTTTGTTCTCCTGCTGCGGGGGCTGACGCTAACTCAGTGGGTTAAGTAGGAAGGGTGCCTTTGAAAGGCGGTGACACAAGGGGGAAATTGAGACTTGTCCACGGGCAAAGAGCTGGGAGCTACTCACCAGAGAAGCGCTGCTTTTAGTCACAGCTCAATGGGATACAGCTCAGTCCAGCCCTTTATGACGATGAAATAATGATGAACTCAAGACCTGACTCTCTCATACCTGTTCGGATATACATGTTCGGATCTTTACCTAGGTTACAGCAGGTTAGGAGACAGTCTGTGCTTCATGGGCAGCTCTTAGGGAAGGGAGTCCCACATAAGATTCCACAATGGTCAGCAGTTCTTTTTCGGCAAATGGCTTGCTCAAAAACTCATTGGCTCCCGCCATTCGGGCCTTGATCCGATCCGTAAAGCCATCCTTACCCGTCAGCATGATGATCGGCGTGTCGCGAAAATCATTGGATTTGCGTAACATGGCGCACAACTCATAGCCATCCAACTTGGGCATGGCCACATCACAGAGCACCATATCGGGCTTAATTAAAAACACCTGTCCTAATGCTTTGAGAGGATTGCCAATGGTGGTGACTTGGTATCCTTCGTTTTGCAAAATGAACTCTACGGTCTTTTGAATCGCCATGCTGTCGTCGATGCACAACACATGAGGAGGTCGATCAGCCGATCGCGGTTGGTTACGGCTGTGACGTACCGCTTCTACCTCTGGCATCTGAATCGCCCCTTGGCGGATATAGGGAAACATCGCCTTGGCCACCGCCAGGGTGTCTCGACCCAAATAACGGCTCATCTGACGCATGGTGGTCTTACCATCAGCCCATTGTTTGAAAGCCTGGAAAACCGGTTGGGGCAAACTGGCCTTGAGGGGATCCGGATTCAAGATGATCGGAGCCTGATCAGGAGACTGCACAAAGGGATGAAGCTTTTTCCACTCCTGGATCTGGGTCATGATCTCCGTCAATAGCGGGGTAACTTCAAAGACGGTGAGTTGGGGAGAGAGGGGGGGGCC
>JBHJNR010000235.1:0-2135 GCA_050330615.1 Cyanophyceae cyanobacterium | reverse complement strand
GTATTGATGCCGTCAATGTCAGCCACCAACAAGAATCTGTCCTGGTCTTGATTCACAAGTTCAACGGCTCCACTGGGGATCCCCATCCAGAGGTTGAAGGTTCTTAGTAGCCCCCCTTGCGAGTGGACATTGATGGAGACGATGAGCAGCAGCAGACAGATTCCCACCACCACCCACTCAGCCGGGGATCCCGTGGACAATCTCAGTCGGGGATTGCCAGGGATGACCAGTCTTGCTCTGCTGGGCCAAAAGGCAGTGACCCCAGACTTGGTGAACACATCGGCAAACCAGCCGAAGAAATAGCCACTGACCAATCCCCCCCACGGGAGGCCAAACGGAACTAAAGGCAGAGTCACCAACCCCAGGATCCCGGTAGCCAGAAAGCTATGGGTGATAGTCCGGTGGGGATATTTGGCTTCCAGTCGGGTGCTGATGGGTTTGAGGATCCGGCCTGGGTAGCTGGTAGAAGTATCACAGTCAGGGAGTTGGGATCCCAGTGCTGAGAGTAAAAGGATCCCTGGATGGGCAGTGCCCAGGGTGAGGCTACTGGCGGTGACCGCAAAGACGGCATGGGTGAAACTCATCATCGTTGGCCTAACCTCCCTTTCCGTCGGGGCAAGGAGTAGAGCAGCAATCGAGCAATCGCGGCCACCACCGTCAAAATGGCTCCCAACAGATAGAGGCTCGTACTGCTGAATCCCAGTCCCAGAAAGCGAACAAGCGTGAAGCACATTAGCCCTGCCACCAAGAAAGGAGTGCCATCAATCCATTGGGTGTGGTCTGGCCCAGTGATTTTCAGACCCAGATACTCCTCCAACACCACTCGTCTCGCCAGCATAGGATTGCCCCCACACCGCTCCATGAGGTTGGAGACTTGCCCAGGTTTCAGAAGGATCCCTAATTCTGTTGCAGCACTCTCGATGCAATCTCTAATCGGCCCTTCAGCCAAGGGATCCAATTCCAGGCGGGGCAGCTTGAGGAACAAGTCTTTAGCAGGAGGCCAGGTGGCCAATACCAACAGCACGGCCTTGGTACTCAAGAGAGACTCCAACCACTGCCGCAACGAGAGCGGGTATTGCTCTGCGTCATCACAGATAAAGATGGCCGTCTGTCCCATCAAGTCGGCAAACAAAGCTGCTTTGAGCTGAGCCAGAGTCATCTTCTTGCCCTCCAAGGTGGTGGACTCCACTCCCAGCTCCTCCGCCATGCCCTCCACCATTTGCTTCGGGGTAGCCGCTTGCAGATGTACCAACCGAAATCCCGTCAGATCCTGGGCAACAAAATGAGCCAATGTGCTCTTGCCAGCTCCCGGTTCTCCCACCACCAACAGTGAGTTTCCTGACAATAAACCCGCCAGAATCCGCCGCTGTTCTAAGTGCCTATAGCATTGGGAACCAGTTTTAGTTCTGTTTTTTGTCAGGCGAGTCTGCATTAGGAGATAAGAATGATTTCTTTAGGCCATTAACGGGATAATTCCCGTGTCTTGCTGTAGTTGCGAGCAGTGGTGACAGAGACCCCTAATCGAAGGGCAATTTGCTGGGGAGTGACCCCCTGTTGAGCCAGGTGATAGATGCGCTCTCTATCCCTCTCTGTCAGGGTGGAGCGTTGACCCACAGTGGGACGACACAGGGCTATACGACTCATGACGAAATGGTGGCTCCATCAACAACCCACAGAGCCTACCTCATCAGTACACGGATGTCAGGTTGACACTATCGGAACCAGTTAGATGTCTCAAGGCAAGAGAAAAAGACTCAATTTAAGTGGGCTTTGTCTTAGTTTGAGTCTGTGTTTTCTCTGGCTATAGTGTTGCGGTTCTAGAAAGATGGGATCCCATACGATATGACTGAGACGGTAGGAATTGATTTAGGCAATCGCTTTGTCAAAGTTGCTAACCAGGGACGGGTGTGGGCGGTGGAATCTATCTATGCCGCTTGCCCCAGTGGGACAGAGGGATCCCTGTCTGGGGCGGTTCACTATCTAGCGGGATCCCAATCGGAACTGGTGGGCAGGTCTTGGGTGGTGGGTCATCAGGCCAGACATTATCGCCGGGGTATCCGCACCTGGGCTACTGAGAAGCATGAGTCTGCCCTGAGATTGGTGTTGGGATCCCTGGATCTCACTCAGCGAGCTAA
>JBHJNR010000234.1:0-12364 GCA_050330615.1 Cyanophyceae cyanobacterium | reverse complement strand
GGGGTAGGTGCCAAAAAGCTTACTCTGATCGATGGTTTGACCCGAATGGCACTCCCGCACAAGGGCCGGTCGGTCAGTGCTCAAGATCAGCAAAGGGATCCCGCTTTCATGGGCTTCGATCACCGCTGGATAAAAGTTGGCGGCAGCGGTGCCAGAGGTGCAGACCACAGGAATCGGGGTGCGGGTGCGTTTGGCCAGCCCCAATGCCCAAAAAGCTCCCGATCGTTCATCCAAAACCGGGATTGCGTCGATCAGAGGATGAGCCGCAAAGGCCATCGTCAGGGGAGTCGAACGGGATCCCGGACAGATGATGGCGTAGCGAAGACCTAATCGAGCCAGCGTCTCGACCAGGATGGAGGCCCAAAGGCTATTGACAGAGCGGTAATCAAGTGACATGTGGATATTTTAATCCTGATTGGCCCCTGGGCTTGACGAATGCCACACCATAAAGAACTTTTATGTTTGACTGACTCTAAACTCAATGCCCGACTGTTATACCCTTGTTTATGGGGAGAAATGTTGACTTAAACTAGGTTCTTGTTTCAATGTTTAATGGTTTGGGATCAACTCTATCAATCAAGTATCTCTCGCATAGCCTACTCCAATAAAACTGACAACAAATTTATCTGGCTCTCCCACACTAGAATAAGTTCTGAGGTGCTACTTTCTTGCGGATTTACCAGTGAGATTGTACTAACTAGAGTTCGAAGGAACTCTAAGACTGGTCGCGTTACAGCCTGTTCAGCAACTACCTATCACAAGATTTCCCCTCTCTCCACCGAATGTAGATGGCTTGGAGTGAGAGTCGTGATAGATAACAAATGAACAAGCTGTAACTGCCTTGCGTAGGAATATCTCCTGTGGCTCTTCATTTCTCCATTTTCAGACCGATTCCACAGCAACCCTATATTTGGTCAGTCGGTGGGGGCTTGGCATAGCAGGTCTTAGAGTGCAATATACCAGAGGTTATCTTGCTGTTTGTTTTTCCGTTCAAAGAAGGTTTAAGTCGTGAATTGTAATACTACTGAATGACAATAGGGTCGTCCCTCCATCCTTCGGCGATCGCCCTCATCGCCGCACTGTGCACATCCCCATTGTCATCCTGTTGAACCTGCTCTTTGAGCCAGGGCAGCGTATCGGGGTCGTCCTTCCATCCTTCGGCGATTGCCCTCATTGCCGCACTGCGCACATCCCCATCGTCATCCTGTTGAACCCGCTCTTTGAGCCAGGGAAGGGTATTGGGATCGTCCTTCCATCCTTTGGCTATTGCCCTCACCGCCGTACTGCGTACAACCCCATCGTCATCCTGTTGAACCCGCTCTTTGAGCATGGGCAGGGTATCGGGGTCGTCCTTCCATCCTTGAGTGATTGCCCACACCGCCGCACTGCGTACAACCCCATCGTCATCCTGTTGAACCCGCTCTTTGAGCCAGGGAAGGGTATCGGGGTCGTCCTTCCATCCTTGAGTGATTGCCCACACCGCCGTACTGCGTACTTCCCTATTGTCATCCTGTTGAACCCGCTTTTTGAGCCAGGAAAGAGTATCAGGATCATCCTTCCAGACCTGGGCTATTGCCATCACCGCCGTACTGCGTACTTCCCCATCGTCATCCAGTTGAACGAGCACTTTGAGCCAAGGAAGGGTATCAGGGTCGTCCTTCCAGCCTTGGGCGATCTTCATCACCGCCGAACTACGCACTACCCAACTGTCATCCTGTTGAACGCGCTCTTTGAGCATGGGCAGGGTATCGGGGTCGTCCCTCCATCCTTCGGCGATTGCCGTCATTGCCGCACTGCGCACATCCCCATTGTCATCCAGTTGAACGCGGTCTTTGAGCCAGATCAGCGTTTCAGAATGGTTTTTATAGGTTTGTGCGATTGCCTCCACTGCCGCTCCAGGTATATAAGAGTATTCAGAAAATCTCAAACAATCTTGCAGCCATGGCTTAATTGTCAGACTATCCTCCCAAAGGGATGTAATTTTTGCGAGTAATGCTCTAGCAGATTCAAAACTGAGTAGAGGTGAGGATTCTGTTTCGGCTTCGTGCTGAAGTTGCTGGAGCAAATGCTGACAAATTGAGAGGATTCCTGAGCGATCGCGCACCTCTTCCAAACAATCCGCCGCCAAAAACAAATTCATTAATCCTTCTTCTTTAAGGAACAGATCATGATCTAAAAACTCAGATCGATTCACCTCACGCCTAATTAAAAATTCAATCAACTCCCCCGCGAATCTCGGCGCAATTTCCCCACAAATCAACCGCAATACCTCATGCCAAGTCGGATCTTGCCATTGCGCCCCAAACACCTCATCCCGCAACTGCTCAAACGTCAATCCCCCCTCCGTCCCCCTCTTCCCAAACCGCTCCACAATCTCTGTCGCACAAAAATACTCCAAAAATGTGCGATGGATAAAGGCATAATTATCATCCCCCAAGGCACACAAAATAAAATTGCGCTCCCGCAACTGCTCAATAATTAACCCCGCAATACTCGGAGCCTGGGCCGCATCTTTTCGATCTTTCAAATAACTGACTAAACACTCCTCTAAAACTTCCCGTGTGACAAAATTCCCCGCCAGTCCCTCCGGACTCGACTGCATCCGATACGCCACCCGCTGCAACATCGCCCGCTTATCACGAAAATCCAGCTCCACCAAGTACTTCGCCAACCGGGGGTCTACCAACCCCTCTTTCTCCTCAAAATCCCACTGAAACAACAACACCTCCGCCGCCTTTTCATACAACCGCACCCGATCGCGCGGCAGCTCCTCCCCCCGATTTAAAATCGCCATCAACGTCAACAGCAACGGATTCCCCGCCAACTCAAAAATCGCCTTAGACCGATCAATCGCCCGCTCTAACCGCGCCTGCTTCCGCTCCCGCTCCGCTGCATCGCCGTAGGTAATATTGTGCCAATCGGTCATAAACTGCTGCATTTGCCCCCGATCCAAATCCTGAAGCATAAAATGCCGAAACCCCGCCCCTTGCAAATCCTCTGCTCGATAGCCAATTACCCGCGAGGTAACGATAATCCGCGCCTGGGGATAACTTTGACTAAACCCATGGATCGCCTTCAGGACATTCCCCCGCTGCCCCCGCTCCACCACCTCATCCAAGCCATCAAACATCACCAAGACTCGTCTCTGCTCCAGAATCCGATCCAGCTCCCCCTGGTTCAGATTCCCCACCCAATTACTTCCCTGGTGGATAAATTCCAAAAAATTCTTACACTCTCCCGCGACCTTGCTCTGGATATAGCGCCGCAGCTCAATCAACAGCGGAATCGGAGCCTCTGCATTCGGGAAGTCCTGCCGCGCCCACTCCACCGCCAGATACCGCATCAGCGTCGATTTCCCCGCCCCCGGATCCCCCAGCACTACTTGGTACTGCAACTGGGGATCCCTACAAATCTCTAGAATCGATCGCGGTGATGACTCGAAATATCGATCTTTCTGGGCTTGCCAAACTTCCTCAGCATCCCCATCGATTAATCCCGACTCCTGCATCCGCCGCAACAGTTCCTTGGGGATCTCCAACAGCTGCGGCGCAACGGTCTCAAACTCCCGCGCCGTCTGAGCCACAAACACATTCCACAACTTCACCGTCCGATAATTCGCATCTCCCTTCTCGTACTTGCTCGCACCCAAACTCTCTAACTTCAGCGCCCCATACTGCTCCAGCAGTGCCTCCCGATAGCGCATTAGGTCAAAGCCAACTTTTGGCCCCGCCAATTCCGTCAGAGCCTCAACCTCCTGTTTCTGATACTGAAGACTCAGCACCTCGCGCAGCTCTCTATTGTTCTCAATGATGGTCTTAACGGCATCGAGATAATCAAACCCAATTCGATCCCAGTCAATTTTCTCGGGTTTGAGCATGGTGCCATGAGGATGGTATTGCGGCCAAATCTCCGCTAGCCTGTCACTTGCGATCGCCTCACAACCAAAAACAAACCCACTCCCCAAAACACCTCGAACGTCCTTGTCCTTTAAAAACTGCCTAAACGGTTCAGGAAAGTAGTATCTCGCGATCGCGAGATCCACTTGCCGAAACCGGAGTTCTTTCTCAAACAATTGGGTGAGGGCAGCGATCGCCTCCGACATCCCCACCTCCAACGCCTGCCGCCGCTCCAAGCTCAATACCCCAGCCTTGATACTGTCTTTGAAAAAATCCTTAACGTAATCTTGCAACGCCTCTTTCCCGAGACCTAACAGCTGCCCGCTCACAAAGATGACTAAATCAACGCTCTTCAGCGCCGCCAATCCTTCAAACAGCATGAAGACCTCGGAGAATGCTATCTCCCTGTATCTTAAAAGCCCCTCAATAGGTTGAAAAGAGACTGACAGGTGAAGTCAACAAAGTTTTGGGACTTCCCGTCCCGCCACAAGACATGAGGGGAACAAAAAGCCTTCCTCATTCAGTTAGATAGACTCATCCCCTGGGAGAATTTTTGCCAGACACTAGAACTCATCCACAATCATTAGTGTCATCAATCATTCATCGAGTAACCGCATCAGCACCTGAGAGGTCAACTGGATATCAGCGCCAGATCCCCTCAATCGTCCGCTCACAGGCGAGGCACCCTCTGGCGTGGGGCTAGCGGCCAAGGGAATATGTTGCTCTGCTACCGCCAACCCTTGGGTGGGATCGTAGCCGCGCCAGCCGCCCCCCGGCAGATAGACCTCGGCCCAGGCGTGCAAGTATCGCTCGCTCCAGTCAGACCAGTCAGATTCAATCGGTAAAGCCTGCGATTGCCCCTGAGATTGCATCAGGGATCCCTGGGATTGCCTCTGGACTTGGGATCCTGACAATGGCTGAACCTCAGCCAGAACTTCAGGTGGATCCATCTGGTAGCCACTGACAAACCGGGCTGCTAGCCCCACCGCCCGACAGCAGGCCACCACCAATACCGTCAAATCCCGACAGGATCCCTCTTTGCGCGTCCAGGTGTAGCCCGCCGGCCAGGGATCCCCATGCTCCCGCACTTGATAGAGACAGGTTTGCTGCACCAGCTGAGTCAGTTCGGCCACAAACCGCAAGGGATCCCCGTTGGTTTTCACCCAGAGATCCTGGGCCAGAACCGATACCCCCGTATCCAATGGCGTTGGCTTGAGGTAGGCATGTAAGCCCTGTTGTACAGAGAGGGGATAATCCACAGGCAATTTCAAACCCCAAGCAGGCAGCAAAAAATCAAAGGGATTGGCCCGCTGGGTGGAGACCGTTGTCTCTATTGTGAGGGTCAGATGCTCAGTCGGCTGGGCAAACCAAGTCTCCAACACACTATTGCCGTGGGCATCCAAGACCCAACTCTGCTGCATCGGCGTTGGTTCCACCGTAATCCCATAGTGCTCTGCTTCGATACAGCCATCTTGGCGGGGCCGCAATCGGATGGTGTGGGGATCCAACAGCACTGAGCGACTGTAGGCATACCGCGTCACATGGCGCACCTGTATTCGCATCCGTCTAACCCTGGATCCCCATCGCCTGCAAGCGATAAAGGCTGGCATAGATACCATCCAATGCCATCAAGTCGTCATGGTCGCCCTGCTCCCGTAACCGTCCCCGCTGCAACACCAGAATCCGATCCACATTGCGGATGGTGGACAGGCGGTGGGCGATCAAAATCGCCGTTCGCTCACTCAACAACGTCTCCAAAGCGTCCTGAATCTGCGACTCTGTGCCCACATCCAAACTCGCTGTCGCCTCATCCATCACCAAGATCTTGGGATCCCGCCACAAGGCTCGGATAAACCCGATCAGCTGTTTTTGTCCACCAGAGAGGTTATTGCCCCGCTCCCGCACCGAGGTCTGGTACCCCTGCGGTAGATCTGCAATAAAGCCATCCAGATTGAGGGTACGGGCCACCTGTCGCACCCGCTCTAGATCTCCTGATTCCCCCAGCGTGATGTTGTCCTGCACATCCCCTGCAAACAAAAAGCCATCCTGCAAAATCACCCCAATATGTCGATGCAGCTCATCCTGGGCCAAATCGCGAATATCCACCCCATCCACCAGGATCCGGCCTGAGGTCACGTCATACAGGCGGCAAAGCAAGCGAATGATCGAGCTTTTTCCCGCTCCAGTTGGGCCAACCAGCGCCACTTTTTCGCCGGGACGCACCGTAAAGGTGAGATTCTTGAGCACTAGATCATCGGGATTGTAGCCAAAACTAACATCCTCAAAGCGCACCTCCCCCCGCGCTTGGGTGGGCAAAGGCTGAGGGGTTTGGGGATCCCGAATATCAGCAGGCACTTCCATAATGCCGGTGATCCGTTCCACCGAAGTAAAACCTGATTGCAAGGCGGTAAACTTTTCAGCCAATTGCCGCAGGGGATTAAAAAACCGTTGCGAAAACAGGATAAAAGCGTACAGTCCACCAAAGGTAAGGGGATCCTGAGGAGCGGGGATCCCAGGAGCCACCTGTGCCACCCAGGTCTGCATCTGCAACGTGGCTACTGTCACAACCTGTTGGCCCCCAATCCAGAGCAACATGGCAATGGCAAACCAGGCCACCCATTCCAACACAGCAGATAAGGCTGAATCATAGAAGATGGTTTTATCGACTTCCAGAATATAGCGGCTATTGATCTCCCGAAAGACATCGCTATTACGCCTTTCCCGCCGAAAGATTTGGACGACGCTGACCCCCAAGATATTCTCTTGTAGCCAGCCATTCAGTCGGGACAATTCCTCCCGCACCCGATAGTTGGCATCCCGAAATCGCGACTGTAGAAAATTTACCAGCAGCCCCATCGGCACCACAATGGCGATCAGCATTAGGCCCAAATCCCAGCGCTGACTCAGCATCACTCCCCCAATCACCAGCAGGGTGAACAGATCGCTGACAATGCCTACCGCCCCTGTGGAAAACACATCCCCCAAGGCTTCCACATCGCTGGTGATGCGGGTGATTAGCTTGCCCACCGGCGTTCGGTCAAAAAAGTGAGAGGGTAATGTCAAAACATGGGCAAACAGATCCGAGCGGATATCACGGGTCATGGTCTGTCCCAGCCTTTGGCTGGTATAACCCTCCAGGGCTTGGAACACCAATCGCAGCAGGATCGTTGCTAACAGCAGAATGACATAGACCGATAAGCCTTCTAAAGCGCCGGATCCCTCCACCGCTTGGGCGATCGGCCCATCAATTGCCCGCTGCAAGATTAGAGGCTGCACCGCATCGGCAAAGGCTAGGGGAGGCAAAAAGGCTAGAGAAAGCCACAACAATCCACGACGACGACGGGCATAGGGCCACAGCACCTTGAGCAGCCGCCAGTCCCCCTTGGAGGTGCGACGCATGGAGTCATCAGCCTGACTGAGCCCATCAGGAGTGTTCTGCTGAGATGAGGAAGAAGAAGTCAAGACAAAACCTGCAAGGGATAGCGAATTCAGGGCACCTGACCAAGGGATCCCGGTTTCATTCTGCCTCATCAGGACGACCTGATGAAAAATCTGTCCGCCGTGAACCTGCCACCCAGATCGGGATCTAGTTCAGATGGGATCCTACTTCCACCGGCAGGGATCCCCTACAATCGGAGTAGGTACTTTTGCACTATAGGTCGTGAAAATGGAGAATACGTATACTGCTACTGAGCTACTATCCGATCGAGAATTACAGGTGATTGAGTTAATCGCGGCAGGGATGACCAATCAGGATATTGCTAAAGTTCTAGAAATTAGTAAGCGTACCGTTGACAACCATATCAGCAACATTTTGGGAAAAACCCGTACCACCAACCGTGTAGCCCTGGTGCGGTGGGCTTTGAAATGGGGCAAGATCTGTATGGATGAGGTCAATTGTTGCCCCCTCAACTTGAGTCCTCCCACGGCTATTCCTCTGTAACGCAACCATGCCACAAGATCCCACCCAGTATGCCGTCCGATTTCCGGGGATGCCGCTGGCCACCTATCGGGAGGTGGCGGCTCACCTGCGCTCGCTCTCGGGGGTGACGGTCGAGTTGGAGTGGAACACCGCCGCCACCTTTGAGTACACCGATAGCCAAATTGGCTCCATGCGACTCACGCTAGCCGAAGTAGCCGATCCCGACCGATTGCGGACGATTCTGCAACACTATGGATCTTGGCAAGAGAGCGATGCGTGAGACAGGCCATGAGTGACAGGCTAGGGGAGGGATCCCTCTGTGCCCAGACCGTCTTGTCTGGCTCAATGTCTGGCTTAATGTATGGCTCAAATTGATGGCATCCCAGTTGATAGTGCTCAAGTGATAGTGCTCAAGTTTGATGCGAGATAAAACCCGTCCCGATGTTCTTATTGCCGGTGGTGGGGTGATGGGGCTATCCATTGCTCTCCACTTGCATCGAGCTGGGTGCGCTGTGACCGTGGTGGATCGGCAGCAGATCGGTCGCGGTGCCAGTTGGGCCGCAGCAGGTATGTTGGCTCCCTGGGCAGAGCTCTTACCATCGGGATCCCTGCAACAGTTGTGCCAGCAGAGTTTGAAGATCTATGCCAACTGGGCAGCAGATCTAGAGCAGCAGACAGGCTTACCGTCTGGTTTCTGGCCCTGTGGCATTTTGGCTCTGGGATCCCAGCATTGGCTGACCGCGGTGGAACACCCCGATGCTGATGTTTATCCTGTCTCAGACTCAGCGCTGCAAGAGCTGCAATCTGGATTGAGCCTATCAAAAGCGGTCTGGCTTCCCCAAGAGGGTCAAGTGGATCCTCGTCTCTTGATGACAGCGCTCCATCAAGCAGCCCAACAGGCTGGGATCCCATTGTTAGAGCATACGCCGGTAACCTGGCACATGGCTGGAGATCAGATTTTGGGACTGGATAGCCCCCAGGGTCGCCTCACCGCTCAACATTACATTTTGGCGATGGGATCTTGGAGTGGACTCTTGCCTCAGGTGTCTGTCTATCCTCGCAAAGGGCAGATGTTTGCGTTGGCAGATCCGGATCGATCTCTGCATCGGGTGCTCTATGGCGATGGGGTCTACATCGTGCCTCGCCAAGATGGCCGGATTGTGGTGGGGGCAACGGTGGAGGATGTGGGCTTTGTGGAGGGAACTGCCCCCGAGCAGATTGCCTCTCTCTGGCAAGCCGCCATCGACCTGTATCCCCCTCTAGCGTCTATGCCTGTGATTGAGCAATGGTGGGGTTTTCGGCCCAGCACCCCTGATCTATCCCCGATTTTGGGATCCAGCCCCTACTCCAATCTTCTGATCGCCACCGGCCACGACCGCAACGGGATCCTGCTGGCTCCTATCACGGCACATCTGATCGCCAAGCTTTTGCTTCAAGGACAGAGGGATCCCTTATTAGAGTCCTTCAGTTGGCGACGATTTGATTGAAGAGTTTGGCCACCTAGAGATGGTAGGCAAGCTGATTGAAATCCACACTAAGGATGTTGATCAAACTGAAGCCTATAAAAGTACTCTTTTTGCCGTGAAAGGTATGGGGCCACACTTTCTTGATAGTCAAGGCAGTGCTTGGTCGGCCAACTACTTAAATGAAGGCGGCGATGTGGTGTGTGACCTCAGAGCTAATATTGCTGCTGAGGCTGGTGCTCGGCAAACCTACGAATCCCTGATTAAGCTTGCAACAGATGATGGAACTTTAAAAATATTACATCACCTATTGACTAGAGAGATTTCTCACACACAGATGTTTGTGAAAACTTTGGATTCTCTCGGCAAGTTAACCGATCCGTTTTTTGGAAATATTCAACCTGACGAAACCGTAAAGCTTTACTATAACTTATCAACTGACGATAGTGGTAAAGACTAAAGAGGTGCTTGGAATTCAGAGCCTGACTTTGAGCATATTGCAGACACTCTAAATTATTCATCTAAACCAGCTTCTAGGTAATTTGTGTGAACAAGGACTCATGCTGCCGTCTTACCTAAAGTTAGTGTCGGCTGGCGAACACTGTCCTGGTGCGGAAGGATCAAATAGGTGCAGCAAATTGAGGACTAAGTGGTGGTGATGGCTGTGTTCTGCCCATCCAGCGTGGCCCAGTAGGTTTCGACTGTGCTACTGAGAGCCAGCATCCCGACCCCGGATAAAAACTAGGGCAGGATGATCGGGATCCTGAGCGTGGGGTTCATGCCTCAAGATATCTGCACTTGGGATCCCTCTCCCGGCTCCAGCAGTATTTCGCAATCAGGCACAAGCCAGTATAAGGAACTGGGGTTACAGGGCATACAGCAGCGCCCAGAATAACCCTCAGGGCAGCAGGCTTAGGTGCCATTGCACCGGGAGACCTCTGACCTGCTCAAGACTTGACCTGCTCGAGACTGAGCCTGATGAATAATAGACTGATTGCTATCGCTAGGTACTAGGTCAAGCCACCCTTCCTGCCCTCAATACCGGAGAATGCTTCACCATGACTCAAGTCTCGCAACGGATCACTGCCGCCTGTAGCGATAATTCCCCTGTTGTGGCGACCCACACAGCTCCCCCCCCTTGGCATGGATGGATCCCAAAGCGGTGGTATATCCACCTTGCTCTGATCACTATCTGCCTCATTCTCGGCTTTCCGGTCATCTATGCGATTATTGTCAGCACCCAAAACAATGCCCAAGTCTTTCGCTATCAATTCAGCTTTGGGGAATCTTTTGGCAACAACTGGGATGTGGTGATGAATAGCCGCAATCTGGGTCGTTACATGGTCAACAGCATCATCATCTCTGTATCAGTGACGGCGGGCAAAACCATCTTGTCCTTGTTGTCAGGACTGGCCTTTGTTTACTTTCGCTTTCGGGGCAAATGGCTGGTGTTTGGGTTGGTGTTGATCACCTTGATGATGCCGACTGAGATTTTGATCATCGCCCTACTCCGCTTTGTCACGCAGTTGGGCTGGGGCAGCACCTATTACGCCCTGATTATCCCCTTTCTAGCTAGCGCTACCGGCACCTTTTTGTTTCGGCAACATTTTTCCAATATTCCGAGCGAATTATCAGAAGCTGCTCAATTGGATGGAGCCAATCCTTTGCAGTTTTTGTGGCGAGTGTTGGTGCCCATGAGTTGGAATACGATTGGAGCCTTGGCGGTGATCCAATTTGTCTACACTTGGAATATGTACCTGTGGCCGCGCCTGATCATCCAAGGGCAATCTCGGCAGGTGGTTCAGGTGGGGTTGCAGTCTCTACTCAATCTGGACAGCTCCACCTCCTATGGCCCGATGATGCTGGGAGCCGTGATCGCCAGTGTGCCCCCCTTAATTGTCTTTATCGCTCTGCAAAAACAGTTTATGAGCGGCTTTGCCCTCAGTCGTGACAAGTAGGCACTCCGAGCTCTGGTGAACAGGTTGAGCACCTTAAAAATGCTCTCCAGCCCGCTGTCATCCTCCCTCTGGATCGGTTAAAGTGCGGGTGTCGGCCTCGTGACTGCTGCTATGTCCACCGTTGTTCCTATGTCGTTATCGGACTCTCAACCGTTATCTCGTTGGGGGATCCTGATGGGATTGATGCTGTCTGCGGGCAGTTGGCTGAGTGCGCCTGCAATGGCCCAAGGACTGTTTTATGCACCGCGTCCCAACCCCGATCTGACCCAAGCCCAAGGGTTACAACTGGCCAGTGATGCCCTGCGGTTAGGGCAATTTGGGCAACAGGAAGAAGCCCTCAATCGCCTTGGTCTCGCCGCCATCTTGGTACCCAATTCCCCTGAGATCCTCTTTTTGCTGGGGGGATTACATCTGGAGTTTGAGAATTATAGAGAATCATTGAATGCCCTCCAGATAGCCCGTGATTTGGATCCCGACAATGTTGATATCTTAGTCACATTGGGATCTGCTTATTTGCGTCAAGGCAGCTATTTTGCAGCACTTGATGTTTTGCAGCAGGCGGTAGACTTGGGAGGTGAGGATGCTGGAGCCTTCTTTCAACTGGGTAATGCGCATTTGATGCTGGCTAATTTTGATGCTGCTGAAACCGCCTACGATACAGCTTTGGAGTTAGACCCAAATTTCTGGCCCGCCCTTAACAATATTGGACTGGTGGAATATGAGCGAGGCAATCTAGATCAAGCCATCGTCCGTTTTGAACAAACTATCGAACTCAATGGCGATATTGCCGAGCCAAAACTGGGTTTAGCCACTGCTCTTTTTATCCAAGGGGAGACTGAAGCGGCAGAACAATTGGGAGCTGAAGCGATCCGATTGGATATCTCTTATACCCGCCTGGATGTTTTGCGCATGAATCTTTGGGGGCCAGAGATGATGCGAGATGTTCAGATGTTGCTCCGCACGAGTAGTGTTAAAGATGCTCTCCGGCAAGCGACCCTCGAAGCTATTGACATCCTCCCCGGCCTTTAAGGCCGAGGATTCGGTTTAGGCGAACAAGAGCAGTTGCAATTGCTGACCGTCCCGACAGGTTGACGCTTCACCGGATGCTGCTGGCAAGCCAGACTT
>JBHJNR010000233.1:0-23515 GCA_050330615.1 Cyanophyceae cyanobacterium | reverse complement strand
CGGTAGGATCCCGTCAGGGTCTCGCTGATCTCCCGATGTTTGGCCTGAAAGGTGGAAAACACCCCCAAGATGTTGTCCAAAAAGTCGGGCAATTCTAATAGCCGCAGGGTATGCCCCGTCGGAGCCGTGTCCAAGATAACGGTATCCGCCACATTTTTGGACAGGAGGCGGTTGACCTCCAAGATGGCCATTAACTCATCCACCCCTGGCCAAGCCAAGTCCCAGATCGGCAGCAGATCGTCCCGCTCAAACCAACTGCCCCGCTCCGCAATCAGCTCCAGTGCATGGCCATACAAACTCTTGAACGCCGTCAAGAGCTTTTCGGCATCCAAGGCTCGGATCTCCAAATTCCCCAGATCCGGAAGTGACACAGGCTGATCCCCCACCTCAAACCCCAATACATCCCCCAACGAGTGGGCGGGATCAGTCGAGATTAGGAGGATGCGGGAGTCAGGCTGAGCATGGGCAAGTTGACGGGCCAACGCACACGAAAGCGTAGTCTTGCCTACGCCCCCTTTACCGCTCAGCAAAACCAGTTTTGAAGTATCTAAAAGAGCCATGAGTTCCCGTAGGTGTCATGGCTTCATTGTGCCGTCTTTCGGAGTACCACAACAGAGAAAAGCTACCGAAAGTGGGCTTACTCCATATCACGGCGGTTGGGGTTGCGAGACGGGTCGCTGCTCAGGAAGCCAAAAACAAACAGGGCCACAAAGAAAATGACAACGATATAAACGGCGATTTTAAGAGCCAGCATGAGTTAACCCTGGGTTGGTAACAGTGTGTGCAAAGAAACAGGCCGAGGGATCCCCGGTGACAGGCCACAAAATCGTGTCTGTCGGGCAAATCTACAAAGAGTCTAATGTCATGAAGCATTAAGCTGCATGAAGACTTTCTCATCATACCGTGTTTGATCGCTGATTCCCTGAGAGCTGCCGGGGGGAAACCTGGGGATCCCGCTTCTATTATGAGTGGGGTATGAAGGAGTTGGGTGAGTCAATCCTTTTTGCCCAGCGCCCGATCTAAGTTAAAGGCGGCGCTAATGAGGGCCAGATGAGTAAAGGCTTGGGGAAAGTTGCCCAACGCCTCGCCACTGGAGCCGATCTGCTCGGCATACAGCCCCACATGATTGGAGTAGCCCAACATCTCCTCAAACAACAGGCGGGCCCGCTCCAGCCAGGCCGGATCGGCGGCTCCCGCCCGCGTCATGGCCTCCACCATCCAAAAAGAACAGATGTTAAAAGTGCCCTCGGATCCCTCCAGACCATCGTCGGTAGTGTCGGTGTTATAGCGATAGACCAAGCCCCCAGCGGCCAAGCCCCCCAGCCGGATCGGGCGGTTGATCGCCTCCAGAGTTTTGATCATGCGGGGATCCGAGGGGGCCAAAAATAGCACCAGCGGCATGATCAGGGCTGACGCATCCAACGCCTCATTGCCGTAGGCTTGCACAAAGGTTTGCAGTTGCTCATTCCAGCCCTTGGCCATGATCTCCTCATAAATCACATCCCGCACCTGCTCCCAGCGGGCTCGATCGGCGGGAAAGGATCGCTTGTTGGCCAACCGCAGGGCTCGATCCAACGCCACCCAACACATCAACCGCGAATAGACAAAGTGCTGTTGCCCGCCCCGTATCTCCCAGACCCCTTCATCCGGTTGCTGCCAGTGGTCACAGACCCAATCCACCAGTTTGCGCAGCTGTGTCCAAAAGTCATAGGAAATCGGGATCCCGTATTTGTTGAACAGATAGACTGAGTCCAACAATTCCCCATAGATATCCAGCTGCAACTGGTCATAGGCACCATTACCAATCCGCACAGGGGAGGATCCCTTGTAGCCCTCCAGGTGATCGAGGATCTCCTCATGCAGGTCTGGGGTGCCATCCAGGCCATACATCAATTGCAGGGATCCATCGGGATTGAGCCCGTGGGTGCGCTCCTCGATCCAGTGCATAAATCGGCCCGCTTCGTCAGTGAAACCAATCCGCATCAGGGCATAGATGGTGAAGGCGGCATCCCGAATCCAGGTGTAGCGATAGTCCCAGTTACGACCGCCGCCCAGTTGCTCTGGCAAGCTGGTGGTAGCCGCTGCCACAATCCCGCCGGTGGCCTCATGGGTGAGCAGCTTCAGGGCCAAAGCAGAGCGATGCACCGTCTCCCGCCAGCGTCCGGTGTAGGTGCATTGGGAGAGCCAGTGCCGCCAATATTGAACCGTATCCAGAAACAGGTCATCCGCCCGCTGCTGCTCCACGATGTCGCAGGAAGCCAGATCTCGATCCTCTTGTAACACCACAAAGGTGGTCTGCTCCTCTTGCAGCGTGAACTCAGACACCACCCCATCCCCATCCACCTCCAGCGGGATACGAGCAGTCAGTTCCAGAGCGAGATCTTTGCTGATGAAATTGGCCCCACAGCCGATTAGCTTGGTGTCATGGGGATCCCGGCCATAGTTGAAAGCAGGCTGACAGACCAGCCGAAAGGTCATACAGCCCCGCACCGCCCGCACCCGCCGAATCAGCCAGTGGTAGCCCGTTTCCCCTGGTTTCAGGCCCACGGTCATGTAGTCCACCACATCCCCAATCCCGGTTTCGGAGAAAAAGCGAGTCACCAGCACATTGGTGTCAGGCCAATAGAACTGTTGGCTTTTGACGTTTTCCCCCACCGCAGAGATCTGAAATCGTCCCCCTTTGGCATCATCCAGCAGGGATCCAAACACGCTAGGAGAGTCAAATCGGGGGAGACAGAGCCAATCGATTGATCCATTCATGCCCACCAAGGCAACGCTCTGCATGTTGCCGATGATGCCGTAGTTTTCGATGGGCAGATAGGACATAGGAACGACCGTGATAAGCGGGTGATGGGGACAAAAAATGGAGGACGTTTAGGCCAAATGAGAGGATCCCTTGGGCCGAGGTTGTGACTGTTCCAGTTGCTGCTGAAACCGTTGCTTGAGGGCGGCTTGGGCGATGGTCTTGGCATTCTGTCGATCGCCGAGGGTGTCATAGACCAGGATGCCGGTGCTCTGTTGCAGCCCCAAAATCAAGAACAACAGATCCAACACCCCCATCGACTCCACCAAC
Source organism: Cyanophyceae cyanobacterium (assembly GCA_050330615.1). Classification (GTDB taxonomy): domain Bacteria; phylum Cyanobacteriota; class Cyanobacteriia; order Thermostichales; family Thermostichaceae; genus JAAUUM01. The sequence goes on along the minus strand of JBHJNR010000233.1, from coordinate 20,442 downwards.
AAATCAGCATCGTCTTCCCCAAACTGAGCCTGGGATCCCAATCGGTGGCGAGTGTCCTCGGCATCGGCCTCATGGCCAAAGACAGGAATCCAGGATCCGGAAGGGGGCGTTTCGAGCACCAGCCAGGTTCCGTGAGGATAGCGCAGCAGGTAGTAGGTGAGATGGTCGAGGTCTTGGGCCACCTGACTGAGCAAGTCCACCACCTGCTGCATCACTGCCGTTGGGATCCCGTGGCGTGGCCCATCCAAGATGAGTTGGTGCTGTTGGTCGGCCAGCGGGCCAGAAAAAAGATTAGACATAGCAGCAGTATGGTGATTGACAAACGTGGGAGGGATCCCTAATAATTGTAATTCGCTGAATGAAGCATTTTGGCTGGTCAGCACAAGGGACAGTAGTTCAATTGGTTAGAGCACCGCCCTGTCACGGCGGAAGTTGCGGGTTCGAGTCCCGTCTGTCCCGTATTCAGATATCACTTGTATTCAGATATCTCTAGCGTCTCCCTCTTAGTCTTGAATCTGGATCAGGGGCGAATGATCTCCAGCGAGACAGATCCTGAGATCTCTGGTACCGGGGGGCTACATTTGGTTAGGCGTACCTTCACCTGCGGGGATCCCGTTTCCCGAAGGGCGATATCAGCGATGGCTTCCGCCAGACTTTCGATCAGGTCAAAGGGCTGGGTTTTCACCAGTTCAGCAATTTTCTGGACGGCTGGGATGTAGTCATAGGTATCTGAGAGTTGACCACTCAGGGCGGCAGGCCGCAGATCTGCCCACAGCTCTAAATCCACCTCAAACCACTGCCCCAATTCCCGCTCAGCAGGCGAATAGCCCGTATAGCCATAGAATCGCATCCCAGACACCCGGATCCGGTCCCGGAGGGTGTTCTGGGCAGGATCAGGGGGATCCAAAGGGACATAAGAGGAGTTCACAGGGGCCAACTAGGTACATCAACTAGGTACATTTCGACCCAAATTTTAACGTTTCACCGTTAGCCCCGCTTTCGATGGCTAGCCAGTAAAGCTGGAAATCCTTCAGCCCGTAGTTGTGGTTACTACTCGCACTTCCATCACGGTGCCCCGCAGGTTGTAGTCGAAGGTTTCTAGCTCTAAAGGCACACCAATCTTGACGCGATTATTGCCTAGCACCACACCAGATTCGGTGGTGCGTCCCTGTCCCCGTAGGCGTAAGACCAGATCGCGGCGATAGGCTTCTGGATCCGGGAATTGTTCCACCGTGCCATCGGGCAACACCAGCGGCACCGTTCGGGTGACATCCTCGATCTCGTAGACCTCCACCTGGCCATAGGGTTGGTTACGGATGATCAGATCTGCCTGGGATCCTGCTTCAAATGAATCCAGAGACCGACTACTGATCCCCCGCACGATCATATCAACTTCAATAGTCTGGGCTGACCCTTGGCCCACCTGTACCACACTGCCCGCCTGTCGTCCCGGCACCAGCAGCACGGCCACAATCGCCACTAGCAACACCACTGCAGCCCCCACATCCAAGAGACTGACTTTGCCAAACAACCGCCCCCGTTCATCCACCCAAGCCATACCCAAGTACCTCACCACTGATAACGTGATCCAATCGTGATCGATTTGATCTTGATGTGTTTGATCCTAATACTGGAGCCGCCCGTTCTAACGGTATCTAAGTGAACATTGCGGCATTGAGCAAGGTCTAGGAACCCGTCCCGATTCACTCCTCCAATCCCCAATCCTGCGGCCGGGATCCCAAGGTAGCGCTAGCGACTCCACTAGCAGTCCCAAACGTCTGGGCAAAGAAGCGGGCGGTGCGGGCGGACAAGATGCCCATGGCGGCTAAAGTTTGACCCACCGTTGCCCCTGGTCCTTGCTCCTGAGCCGTCCGGCGAGCTTGGTCGATCTGAAACCGCGTCACGAGGCCAGAAGCCACCAGAAAATCCTCCACCGTCCGGGCTCCCATCAGCCGCGCCCCAAAGCCCCCATCCCCAAAGAATTTGACGGTCTCGGGCTTGAGCCCCGTTGAACGGGCTAACACATCCGTAAACGTGCCCCCCTGTTGCTCCCAATTGACCAGGGTCATCTGAATCGCCTCAGCCTTGAGCAGATCTATAGCAAAGAGCTGAGCCAAGATCCGTTTGATCCAGGGGGTGGCCTGATCGAAGCCGGACAGGGTCAGGTCTAACTCCATCTCAATCTCAGCTAAATCTGGGATCCCATCTTTTGGTTCAGCAGACTCAGGGGATGGAGCTAGCGATGCCATAGCAAATTCACCCTCCGTAGATCCACTCACAGCAGTTGGGGATCCCATCATCGCCAGTCCGCTGCCAGAGGTCAACGCCAGGGCTGTCTGAGAGCTGGGGGGAAATGAGACGGCGTTCTGCTGCAATCGCTGGATCTCCCGCATCAAGTCCTGTTTCTTTTCCATCTCCCGCTGTCGATCCTGGTTGATCTGCTCGATCTGGGAAGTGTAAAGCTGGATGTGTTGCTGGGCTCGTTGCTCTGCCTTCTGCCGCTCCTCCCGCTCTGTGGCCAATGCCGCCTCCAATTGTTGGATAAAGTCCCGCTGTTGCTCCACCTCCATATCCAACAAATCTTGGCCCATCTGCATCTGGCGTCTTTGTTCTTCCTGTTCGGCCAGATCCGATTGTAGAGCCTTGAGTTCTAAGCGCAGGTTTTGGTAGCTGGCCTGGTCTAGATCTGGAGCGCTGGGGGCTAGGTTAGAGGATGTCTGCTCCTGCAACTGTTGAATCCAAGCTTTAAGATGCTCGATCTCCCCTTCCAATAAAATAGTCTGCTCTTGCAAAGCCATCCGTTCGGTGCCGAGACGCTTTTCCTCGCTTCGGCTGGTGAGCAACTGTTCCTGAAATTGAATTTCCTGGGCGCGGGCCTGTTGTCTTTGGGCTTCTAGGGCTTGAGCCTGTTGTTGAGCTTGCCGAGCCATCTGCTCTTTAAGCAATCGTAGAGCTTGTTGCTGCTTATCTGTCAGCTGCTCTTTTTGCTCTAGTTGGCTGTCCAGTTCTTGGATCCGTTGCTGAGCCAGACTGTGCGCCTTAAAGAGAGTTTGGTGGGCCTGGTGCAGCTGTTGTAGCTGGGCTGTTGCCTCCGCCATAGCCCGTTGCAGCTCGGCAGTGCGCTCTTGCTCAATCGACTGGCTGACCTCAACCTCTTCTTGTAGCTGCTGATTGAGGGCAGCTTGGTGGCGCAGCTGGGCCTGTAAGTCCTCCACCTTCAGGGCTAGAACCTGATTACGTTGGGTCAATGATTCCAGATGAAGGGAGTTTTCCTGCTTGTCGAGCTGGGCATTCTGGACAGACCAGTACAGCGGTTGCAGATCCTCTAGCGAGGAATAGAGCGAATAGGCTAGGGATCCCCCCTGGGGTTCCCCCTCTTGGCCCATACTGGCTATTGCCTCCCAGGCGTTGGGTTGAGGATGGAGATGCAGTTGCGCCTGTCGGGTGATGGCCCCATGGAGCTGGGGCAATGTCAGCTGTTGGTGTTGAACAAGATGATCGGCCCAGGCTGGGATCCCTGAAGTGTGCGCCGATTTCAGGTCAAACTGCACCTGGCGAATCGCCTCCTGCCACTGCTCTAGAGTAAGCTGCTGGGTCAGGATCAAGATATCTCCTAAGCCCAAGTGCTGGGTGGACATATCAGAATAGAGCGCCATAGGCTCCGCCCATCCATGGGCCAAACAAATCTCGGTGACCGTTAAGGGGGTTTCGGCAGACTCGTACAGGGCCCAAGCCCACTGACTGGCGGTCAAGACCCCCCTATCCACGAGAGCCGTCTCCAATGGGATCCCTGAATCAGCATTCGGGAAAGGGGAAAGGTCTTCACCTAGCGGCGTGCTAGGACGAGCAGTCATCGCGGGTTCCTGCAGTAATGCTTTGGATCATACTTTAGTCGATTGACACTCCTCAATCTGTTGACGAATCTGTTGACGCTATTGCGCCAGCTCCCGCCGGGTGATTGGGCCATGACAAACCAGTGTTATAAGGATCCTCAATGCAGGGCACAATGGATACCGTCTGATAGTTATTTGAGGATAAAAGAATCTTTATGCAGCGCGTGTTTATCTGTGGATCCGCCCTACAGGGGCAACCCGATCATGGCAATGTTGCCGCCACCCATTTTGCCGGAGCGGTTAACACACAGCCGCGCTATCGGATGCACGCTGTGGGCAATGGCTGGCACCCTGGTGTCTATGAAACGGAGACCGATGGTGTCTCGCTGGCTGGAGAACTTTACGAGATGACAGCGGAGCAATACGAAGCGCTGCTCGCCTCAGAACCTCCGGGTCTTTATCCCGGCCAAGTGGAACTCTCGGACGGCAGAATGGCCATTGCCATGATCTACCCCTACTCCTTGATCGAGAAACATCAGTGGCCCGATATTTCTCACTTTGGAGGATGGGCCGCCTACAAAGCCAGTGCACCCCCTAGGGCAAAGGCAGACTAATTTTGAGCCAACGAAGGAATCAGAGTTTCAACGATCAGCTACCTGCAAGATGCTGCTACGGTTCGCAATAAGGTAGCTCAAAGCCAGTCTTATTGCGAAGATGTCGGAGTATGTATTTGCGCTCGCTAGTAAGGCTTGTTCCAGAATCTAGTTATGCACAAATAACTTGCTTTTGTGCTGTGACTTTCAGGGATCCTTTAAGCTCGATAAACCGTTTGACCTGCTGTTGTAGAAAGAGGACGAGCACCGACCGTAGATCCGAAAAGAGATGCTGCTAGTGCCAATAGGGAACCGAGGGTGAAATACCAGCCAATTCTGGCAGCATTACCCGCAAAATTCCTAGCCTGATCGTCAGTGACATTAGGTACAGTATTCGGTAAACTCAACCCACCTTGCTGAGCTTGATTAATCGCCTCCCCTGCATTGGACGCTACGACGCCAAAAGCTCCAGACACACCTGTAGATAGGAGCCAAGCACTAACTGCTAATGTTGTGGCCCATAGAATTAACCCATTCATTAATGCACTGCTCCTATTCATAGGGCCAGCTCCACGGGTTGTGATCCAACCACCGATACACAGCGAAATCACCAAACTAATGATTGACCAAATGCCCACAGCGGATCCAATGTCTCCTGCATCGGAACGTGGCGCACCTGACTCTGCAATACCGCTCAATCCAATTGCTGCACCAATGGCACTCAACACAAGCTGCGTGGCAATCGCTGTGAATAGTCCAGCTAAAATAGGCCCCCAACGCACACGATCATGATAGTCTCCAGTCGGGATAACATTAACATTTTCGACAAAATCCCCTGTGGGTCGGGCAGTATAAGTCATAACTTTCTCCTGACAAGTGATGGAAAACCAGAGAGAGCATACCGCTTGAACTCGTGTTGCACTCCCAATGGCTTTAAAGACGGGTTGCTTGAGTTGAACCTGAACTCCCTCGTAGTGTGATAGATGGTTGCTTTATTTCAAGGGCAAGTTGATTGATTGCAATACAAAATGCAAGACCCCATTCATTCCTATCAGCAACCATGATGAATGTTCGATTGGGATGCGAGATCTTCATCACACCGCTGAGTAGCGAAAAGGATTGCTGGTCGCTGCACTCAAGCCACCTCGGGCGAGAACTCTTCTGCTGACCAAGCTAGATGAACAGATTAAAGTGATCGCTGGGGGGCTAGTACCGTTATGGCCTGGGGCCATGCTTGTTAAGATTAGATTCTGTTATTTCAGCTCTTATGCCCGCTATGAATCAACTGGATCGCCCCAAGTGGGTTGCTGTGGTCACCGGGATCCTGGCCATTGCTGTCAGCGTTGGCTACTTAATCTTGGTGCAATTGATTGACTATCGCGGATCCTTTGAACCCGCTCCTGTGGGAACGATAATGCGGATGTCCTTAGAATTTGCGACAGGCATCCTGAGCCTTGGCTAGATCTGTGCCCGCCTCAGCGGCTGATTTTTTGACCGCCAGCTACGACTATCCCCTGCCTCCTGATCACATTGCCCAGACCCCTGCCTGCCCTCGGGATCAGGCGCGGCTATTGGTGATCCAATCCCAGGGTCATCACCACAGCCACTTTTATAATCTGCCCGAGTGGCTCCAGCCTGGGGATCTGTTGGTGCTGAATGACACCCGTGTCATCCCGGCTCGACTCTATGGCCATAAAGTGACAGGGGCGCAGATTGAGATTTTGCTGTTGGAGCCTCAAACCCAGGATCCCACTCAACTGAGTTCCACTTGGCTCTGCCTGGTCAAGCCCGGTCGTCGCGTCCGAGTAGGGGATCAGCTTCAGTTTGCCCAGGGGTTAACCGCCCAGGTGCTGGCTAGTGATCCAGAAACAGGCGGTCGGATCCTGGCATTTAGCTGGCCGGATGGGATCCCATTCGAGCGTGTGCTGGAACAGGTGGGGGAGATGCCCTTGCCCCCCTACATCACCAGCCGCGAGAGCACTGCCAGCGACTACCAGACGATCTGGGCCAAGACCGCCGGATCGGTAGCTGCCCCCACCGCTGGACTGCATTTCACCCCCGAGTTGTTGCAGGCATTGCAGACTAAAGGGATCGAGACTGCATTTGTGACACTGCGGGTGGGCTTGGGGACGTTTCGGCCTGTGGAAACTGAGGAGATTTTGGCCCATCAGCTCCATCGGGAGTGGCTTCAGGTGCCCGCTGCAACCGTGGAGGCGATTCAGCAGACCCGCCAGAGAGGAGGGCGCGTCATTGGGGTGGGCACGACGGTCGCCCGTGCCTTGGAAAGTGCTGCCCAACAGGGATCCCAGCCTCAGCAGAAGGAGGGGAAACTGCAAGCGTGGCAGGGCTACAGTACGTTATTTATCTATCCTGGCTATGAATGGCAGGTGCTGGACGGCTTGATCACCAATTTCCATCTACCCCGCTCCAGTTTGATGATGATGATCAGCGCCCTAACGGGTCGAGAACGGCTGTTGAGCCTCTATGCCGAAGCCATTGCCCAGGACTATCGCTTCTACTCTTTTGGGGATGGCATGTTCATTCTGCCAAATTAGAGGCGAACTGAGGCGATTGCTGTAGATATCAAGGAATCTTGAACTTGCAGAATATACCTTGACAGTCAGGATTGGTGCCTCTCAAGACCGAGCTGGGGAGAACTTATCTACCGCTATCTCGCTAGGGGTTTAAGATAGGGAATCTTGATCCCAAGGGACAACGCCCCGACTTGGATCTGCCGCCATCGTTAGGCCACAGTTAGAGTTGAGCGAGCCGAATCGTAGTCTATAAGTTTGAGCTGATCCAAAGCCCCATGATCGAAGTTGAAGTCCACCAACAGTTGCAGCATCTGTTGCGGCAGTCGCCCGAGATGGCGTGGCCGCACCAGTTGACCATGGCACGAATGGTGGCGCGGGGATTACGGCTGGGGCGCAATGCCCTGATTCAGGTGCCAGCGGGTACGCACCATCGGCTTAGTTATCTGCTACCCGCTCTGATGTGGCCGGGATCCACCGTGGTCTGTGTGCCGGAAGCCGTTCAACAAGAGATTTTGCGAGAAGAGATCCCCTGGCTCCAGCAGGCGCTTGATTTACACAAGCCCGTCCAGCAAATCAGCCGCTGGCCAGAGCGAGGGTTCGAGGGGCTGGCTTTGGTGGATCCCTGTGTTTGGTTGCGGGCTCAGCTGTCATGGGATCCTGAGCAGAGGGGCGGCTTTCCTGCCGGGATCCCGGTGGTGATTGATGGGGCCGAGCATCTGGAGAGATGGGCGCGGCAAGTCTTGACCACCCAAGTGGGGGCGGCGGATTGGCTGACCTTGCAGATGGCCTATCCCCATCATCGGGAGCGGATTGCGGAGGCCCAAATTCAGCTATCTCTGTTGCTGTTGCGGCGTCCGGGTCGGCGGTTAAGGCTGCATCAAGATGAACTAGGGATCCTGCGGTGGATGCGAGATCTGGTGGTGGGGCCAGCAGTGGACTCAGACTCGCGATGCCTGGATCCCGGCTGTCCTGATCTGTGGCGGCAGATCCTCCCCGCCTTGGATCAGCCCCATCAGCTTTGGTCGGCTGAGGTGTTGCACGAAACGGGGCAGGTCTTTGTGCAAGTATGCCCGGTGGCGATCGAATCAGCCCTGCGCCCCCTCTGGACTGAACAGCCTTTTGTTTTGGTGGGAGAAGGTTTGGATGTAGAGCGTGAGGCCCTAGCCTATCGGGAGCGGTTGGGATTGCCTCCCTTAACGACATTGCGGTTTTTGCAGACGGCCCAGGATCCCTTGCCGGTGGTGGTGCCGCGTCTGCCGGTGCCCAATAGTCCTCACTTTCAAACCCAGCTGGGGCCGGTGCTGAAGCATTTGATTTGTGAACACAGCGGATCGGCAGTGGTGCTGGTGTCAGACCGACCCCTACAGGCTCAGATTGGGGCAGACCTAGCTGCCGAATTTGGCTCCCGAGTCCAGGTCAATCGTCACCACCAGCGGGAACGGGGCATCCTGGTGGGGGATTGGGACTATTGGCTGCATCACAAAGAGAGCTTCGCCGTGCCCCAACTGCTAGTGATGGTGACGTTACCCTTTCCCTCCACCGAGGATCCTGATGTGGCGGCACGGGTAGACTATATGCGCCAACAGGGTCAAGACTGGTTTCGCGCCTATCTGATGCCCCTAGCAGCGGCCACTATGCAGCGGGCTATCTCCCCTTTGCGACCCGGATCCACCCGTCGGCACAGTGAGGATCCCATCCCGGTGGTGGCAATCTTGGACAATCGCATCGTCACCCGTAGCTATGGATTCCAGCTATTGGAAGCTTTGGGGCCGACGATTCGCACGCATGTGGAATCTCTGCTGGTTTGAGAGATAGGGTGTAGGTTGATCTGGCGCTCCGGGAGATAACGCTGATGTCGAGGTTAATTCGCTTAGGTCGTGACGGCAATTTGGTGCTGCCACCGGACGTGTTACAACACCTGCCAGTGGGGGTGGATGTGATGATGTCAGTTGAGGTGATGGAAGGGGGGCAGGTGATGCTCAATCCCGTTGTGGATATAGAGACCTATTCGCCAGAACGACAGCAGGAGTTTGCTGAGACCGATCAAATGACAGAGGGCGAGGCAGCAACGGTGCGGCAGATTTTGGCAACGTTACCGTGAAACGCCTATTTTTAGATGCCAACATCCTCTTTTCAGCAGCACTGACACCAGGGGGACGGAGTTCTCAATTGTTTGAGCTGTCGCGGGCTGGGCTTTGCGGTTTGGTGACATCAAGATATGCCTTGGGTGAGGCTACTCATAATTTGAGCCTCAAGGCTGAACAGGCACTGGTGATAATAGAACACCAGCTGCTGCCAGAGGTGCAGATGGTGCCAGACCCTACCCCAGAGAGGTTCGCCCAACTGGAACGGTGGGTGAATCTGAAGGATGTACCAATTTTGGCCGGAGCGGTGGATTGGCGGATGGATTGGTAACGGGCGACAAACGCCATTTCGGCAGCTTTTATGGCTCTGAGATCGAAGGCGTCCAGATCCTATCCCCTCCAATGGCAGTGGCAATGCTGATTGCAGAGGCTGAAGTCTTATTGAATAACAGGGATCCCGATGAAACATGAATCGATGGACTGGAAACATAGCCCCATTGCTCCCTATCGTTGGCATCTCTTGCTCTGTGCCGATCAGACCAAGCCCAAGTGTTGTGACGAAGCAACGGGGCTGCTGGCTTGGGACTATCTCAAACGGCGGATCAAAGAGCTGGGTCTAGAGGCCGGAATCCAAAAAGTCCATCGTACCAAGGCCAATTGTCTACGAGGATGTGATGTCGGGATCCCTGGCCCGATTTTATTGGTCTATCCTGGCGGCTGGTGGTATCGCGAGGCCACCCCTGAAGTCATTGAGCAAATCCTGCAGCAGCACCTTCTGAACGGGATCCCGGTGGACAGTCACCTCGTCGCCACCAACACCCTAAATCCCCCTCCCACCCTTCCTGAGAGCTAATTCGTACCCCACTATGCCCCTCACTCATCTCAACCACAGTCCAGACGATGCCAAGTCCTTGCCCGCTGATGCCATGCAATCGGCTGGAGAAGAGGATTTGGATCATGAGGGGGAAGGGGATAGCTGGCCTCAGGATCCCGGCGAATTTTTGAACCCAGAAGATCCTAGTACGGGAAGGTCTGGCCCCGCCCCCCTGATTCCTGTGGCCCCACCGGGGTTTCGCTCTGGCTTTGTGGCCTTGATCGGGCGACCCAATGTGGGCAAGTCCACCTTGATGAATGCCTTGGTGGGCCAAAAGATCGCCATTACCTCTCCCATTCCCCAGACCACCCGCAATCGACTGCAAGGGATCCTGACGCTGCCTCAGGCCCAGCTGATCTTGGTAGATACCCCCGGCATCCATAAACCCCACCATCGGCTGGGGGAGATCTTGGTTCAAAATGCCCAAGCAGCCTTGCAAGTGGTGGATGCCATCGTCTTTGTGGTGGATGGTTCCGTCATGGCGGGACGGGGAGATGAGTTTATTGCCCAACGGTTGCCCTCTCAGATTCCTCATTTGATTGCCTGCAATAAAGCCGATCTCGTGCCCGAGGATCCCCAAGTCCAGAAGCCATTAGCCCAAAGCTATCAAGACCTCGTACCGGGTGCGCCCTTGGTGCAGGTCTCTGCGCTGAATGAGGGATCCCTGGATCCGTTGTTGAGCCAGATCATCGACCTGTTGCCAGCTGGCCCTTACTACTACCCCCCTGATCTGGTCACCGATCAGCCAGAACGATTCATTATGGGGGAACTGATTCGGGAACAGATCCTCGCTAACACCCGCGAGGAGGTGCCCCACTCCACCGCCATCACCATCGATCAAGTGGAGGAAGCCCCCACCATCACCCGCATCCTCGCCACCATCACCGTAGAACGCGATTCTCAAAAAGGGATCCTGATCGGCAAAGGGGGCACGATGCTCAAGACTATTGGCCAGGGATCCCGGCTCCAGATCCAAAAGCTGGTAATGGGCAAGGTCTACCTAGAGCTATTTGTGCGGGTGCGGCCCCACTGGCGTCAATCGGCGGGGCTGCTGCGGGATCTGGGCTACCGGGTGGACAAAGATTAGGGTTAGGCCGTGAGGCTGACCTATCCACCTTCAGGTAGATATCCCGAGAGCTATAGTTTCGGCTAAAATCTAAAAGTAAAGACACCGCAGGAAGATCCGGGGTTGCCAGCATTTGATCAATGGCGGGATCGTCATTGGATTGGGCTCGAAGATCTGCGGCTAGGGCATGTCGAGCCTGATTCTCTCGATGGTACAAGGCACTGTAAAGAAGCTTGTCGTATTTGATAGTGTGATAGGCCGTAATCACGTTAAAGCATTGGGTAGCCGCCAATAATTAGTAAAGCAGTGTCGCCCCTGATCAGTGATCTCCCAGGAAGAAAATAGGTCTAAATGGTACCCCAGTAGGGGAAGATAAATAAGGTTAATCCAGGCTTGGTGGTGGGACAGAAGGCATAGAGTGTTGAGTTGTTTCAAGCAAAACAGCCCTTAAACCATAACCCCTAGACCATGGCATCAAGCGGAGAGAGAGGGCGAATAGTTGGGCCCAACAGCCTGCTCAATAATATCAGCGGCTTTTGCTACCCCACCGGCTTGATCAATTGCCTTCTGAAGTCGAGCCGCATTGCCTCGGTAGGAAGGTTCGGTTATGACTGTTTGAATAGCTTGGTGCAGTCGCTGAACGGTGAGCCGCTTGAGAGCGATCATTTGACCGACCCCCGCCCAAGCAATGCGAGCTGAAACCCCAAGCTGATCGTTGGTAATCGGTATCGCCACCATCGGTACTCCGTAGGTTAAGCACTCTAGCGCCGTATTGAGTCCGCCGTGGGTAATCACTAAAGCTGAGCGTTGGATCAGTGCAACTTGGGGGGCATAGTCCACCACGATTGGATTGCCTGGGAACGTCGGCAGTAGGTCTGGGTGCAGTGTTCGCCCTAGGGCAATCACCAACTGCACATTTAACCCTTGACAGGCGATCGCAATGGTTTCAAAAACACCTGGGAGTTGATTTTGAAGCGTCCCCAAAGAAGCATAGATCAACGGCTGACCCGTTAAAGTTTCAAAGGGGAATGGGGGAGGAGCCAAAGGAGATGCGCGATGAAATGGCCCCGTAAAATAAAAATTTTGGGGTAAATGCTGTCTCGGAAACTCAAATTCTAAAGGCTGTTGGCTGATCTGAGCCAGTTGCGAATAGGCATCATTAGGATCTTCGTGGGGCGGGAGCTGCCGCTGCTGACGGACCGCAGCAATACGATGCCGGAGGGGGCTGGTGAGACGATACAGCCATAGATAGGCCATAAAATTACGAAGCTGTGCCCAGGGATACTTACTGTAACCCCAAGGAGTAAAGCAGGGAGGCACCTCTACGTGCCAGTTGAGGGCAAGGGCACTACACACACTCACAAAGGGCAATCCTAGGGCATCTGCGACCGTTCCCCCCTCTGAGGTCACTTGATCCACAATGCAAGCCCCGACGCCAATGCGCTGGAGAATGACCGGCCCTTCTTGAAGACAGATCTCGGCTAAGTCATAGACCAGTTGACTAGTGTGCCGCGTTGCAGCCAAGCCTTTGAGAGTGCCAAGTTGAGACAGTCGAGCGGCGACTGTACCGATGGGGAAGGTCTGTTCTCCTATGGGTTGAAAACCTAGCCCAGCGGCTAGTACCGTTGCTTTTACATCCAACACCCCCACGAGGGTAACGCGATGACCACGCTGCTGTAGTTCATGCCCAAGGGGGATGAAGGTGTTGAGGTGTCCGGTTGAGGGAAAGCAGAAAATGCTGAAGTGTTGCGGTTGTAAGGATTGATTTTGATGGGTGCTCAAGCGGATCTCAAATAGTTTGGGGCAATGGGCCTAGACTATCTTCACACAGGTTATATCAGATGGTTGCCCCAGAGAGGTCATGTTGGTGACCCCAAACTGAGGCACAGATCTATTTACCATTGCTTCCCATTGGCCAGTTCAGACAAGGGGATTAAGCTTCTTGTTCGTAGGGTGAGCTAGACCTTTTGAGGAACATGGGTCTTTGACAAACACAACTCTGCCGCTAACCGGATGGCAGCTTTGAGGCTGTCGGAGCGGGCAATCCCCTGCCCAGCAATGTCGAAGGCAGTGCCATGATCTGGCGAGGTACGAATGAAAGGCAGTCCGATGGTGGTGTTCACCGCTTGATCGAAGGCCAGCATTTTGACGGGAATCAGCCCCTGATCGTGATACAAGGCCAAGTAGCCATCGGATCCTTTATTGACAGCATTGGGATCCTGCCAAGCTTGGGCTGGAGCCATCCAGAGTGTATCCGGTGGGATCGGCCCTCGAAGAGATAATGTCCCTTCATGCTCATGTTGATAGCCCTCTAGTAGGGGGGTGAGCCAGTCTTGTTCCTCAGATCCCAACTGCCCCTGTTCGCCACTGTGGGGATTGAGTCCGGCCACCACAATGTGGGGATGGGGAATGCCAAAGTCTTGCCTCAGGGTTTTGACCAACAGATCGAGCTTCTCCTGCACCCGTTCTGGGGTGAGGGCATCTGGCACTTGGCGGAGGGAAATATGGGTGGTGGCCAACAAAACCCTTAAATCCCAGCCTGAGTAAGGGGAACGGGCCACAAAAAGCATCCCATAGGGGATTCTGGCTGCTGTGGGTGACAAAGACGCCTGGGCCATCTGGGCCAACACCTCCGTCTGACCAGGAAAATGCCGTCCGGCAGCAGCCCAAGCAAACTTAGCGATGGGAGCGGTGACGATGCCATCAAAACGATGTTGGAGGGTAGCGGTGATGGCGGTCTCTAACCACAGAAAACTGGATTCTCCTGACTGGGGATCCCCCTGGCCCACCGTAATAGCTCCTGTTGATGGACACGCTAAGTAAGAGATGGAATTGGGATCCTGCAAAAGCTCAGCGCTGGTTGTTTTGAGCGCCTGGTAGGTCTGAATCAAAACAGCGGGATCCCCCACCACCGTGATCTCAGCCACCTGAGAGAGGGCAGGATCTGCCAAGGCTTTGAGGATAATTTCAGGGCCAATTCCTGCGGGATCCCCGAGGGTGAGAGCCAGCCGAGGTCGCCCAGATGCTCTGGAATTAGGCATCAAACCCCATCCCTCAGCACCAACAACAAAACGCCAGCAATAACGGCGATGGTGGCACTGGCAATCAGGGTATTGGCTCGATTGGCCGTTGCCTCAGCAAAACTAAAGAAGCGCTCGTCCCAGCGCCTGATCTCAGATTCAAGGCGGTCTTCGAGTTGGCCAATATCTTGACGGGTGGCGGCTACATCCTGCCGGATCCCATCAATCGCGGCAAGAATATCAGCAAGGGTTGGATCCCTGGTCTCTGGAGGGCTGGTCATGCCAATCTGTGTCTCAATGTCCCTATCTTAGGGGATCCCTATCTTAGGGGATTGAGCAGACCCCAGATAGAGCTTAAATCAGCTGCCCCAACCACAGCAGGGAGAGAATACCACTCACCACCGCCATCATGCCTGCGGGCATCCAGGCTTGAGTTTTGCGAAAGCGGCCGATGAAAACGACGGTTAGGATGACGGCTAAGCCTAATCCCAGACCATAGGCTGCGGTGAGATTGCTGCTACTGAGCCAAAACGCAACCCCACTGAGGATCCCGCCCACGATCCCCATGATCAGAGAGACTTTGCTGCCTGCTTTGGCAAAACCCATAATGCCCCCCACAACCAGTAGGATCCCATAGATCGGCAAACTGAGTTCTAGTGTCATAGTGCGCTCCAGCAAATGGCCCCGGTTGGGCTGATCAAATCACCCCCGATCATCAGCAATCTCAAGAATTGTGGCAATGGATAGTAACTAAACTTCAAGCAGGCTCAGCCACTGGCACAAGGGATCCAAGATGGGTTTAAGATTTGGCCCAGCGCCGTCTCAGGGCAAAGAAACGTTTCAAGAAGTTCTGCTGGAAGGTGTTTTTGGCATACTTTTGCTTCTTGAATTGCAGGGCAGTTTTGGCGGAAACCTCTGACAGGGTGGGATAGACATGGATCCCAGTCAGGGCAGAAACTGGCAGTTTGTTATTCATGGCCAGAACGATTTCGTGGATCAGTTCGCCAGCAGATTTGCCCACCAAATGGGCTCCTAATATTTGGCCATTGGTCTTACAGATGATCTTGCAAAAGCCCTGGGTCGCCCCTTCCGCTTGGGCTCGATCCACATGCAGCATCTCGGTTTTGAGCACCACCACCTGATCGCCAAATTGGGTACGAGCTTCTGCTTCGGTCAGACCAACCCGAGCCAATTCAGGATCAGTAAAGGTAGCCCAGGGGATCACCGTATAGTTGACGTTGCTAAAAGGGGCAAAGAGGGTATTGGTCAACACCGTCACAGCTTCATGGGCGGCGACATGGGTGAATTGATAACCCCCAATTACATCACCACAGGCATAGATGCGGGAATTGGTGGTCTGCAATTTATCGTTGACATCAATGCCTTTAGAACTGAAAGTCACTGAGGCTTGCTCTAGGCCCAAGCCTTCCACATTGGGGATCCGACCCGAGGCAATCAAGATCTCATCAACCTGGAGGACTTTGCCACTGTTGAGTTCCAACACCTTTTTGCCACGCTCGGCCCTAGCTCTGATCACCCGATCTTGTGTCAGGATCTGGATCCCTTCTGATTGCATTTGCTGCTGAACGATCAGAGCCGCTTCGGGATCCTCTTTGGGCAAGATTTGGGCTTTGCTGCCCGCAATGATGGTGACCTGGGATCCCAGTCGAGATAGGGCTTGTCCCAACTCACACCCAATCGGCCCCCCTCCCACCACTGCTACAGAGGCGGGCAGATTTTGTAGGTCAAAAACACTTTCGTTGGTGAGATAGCCCACCTCTGCTAAGCCAGGGACGTTGGGAATCAAGGCTCGAGACCCCGTGGCGATCACAAAGGATCTGGCCCGCAACTGGCGACCATTGACCTCAAACGTATGGGGATCAATGAAATGACCGGATCCCTCCACCAGTTCTACCCCGTACCCACGAAACCGTTCGGGCGAGTCGGCATGGTTGGCGATGAACTGCTGTGCCCCCCGAATGTGGTTGTAGACCTTGAGGTAGTCAATTGCAGGCTTCTCAGCGCCCGGCACATTGATCAGCCCCATCTGAGCCGCATGCCGGATGGTATGAATCTGATGGGCCATGTGAATCAAAGACTTGCTGGGCACACAGCCATACCAGAGACAATCGCCTCCAATGCGGGGAGCTTTTTCCACCAAAAGGACTTTGCCCTTGAGCTGAGAGGCGGCACTCGCCACCACCAAACCGCCCGATCCACCGCCAATGATCACAACATCATAGGGAACCGCCATTGCTGCACCTGCCTCTCGGGAATAGGGCCGACTATCACTTCTACACTACTCAAAGACGCTCCTAGCTCCCATTTGGATGTATGTCCTTGCTATCCTTCAGTCCTCGTTGGTTGGCTAGTTCGGCTGAGTTTCCCCCTGTGGATAGTCTCACAAGGGGGCGATTTCTGATCTCTTATCGCAGGCAACCCTGTGCTCTACCCGTTAGGGTGAATACAGGGACTATTGTGGAGTCGTCAATGGACTTAAAATCCGTTGATCGTTAGATCGTGCGAGTTCAAGTCTCGCTACCCCCATCAGGCTTTTAGCCTTTAATAGCTCTCACAGACGGCTCTCCTGGACGGCTCTCCTGGATTTATGGTGACAGCACAAGAAGCTTGCCATGTCAACCTCTGTCTGGGCAAGGATCTCAGCGAACTCAATGCAGCAACGCCACCACGTTTCCAGGAGAGCCTCCCGGACTTATGGTGATCAAGGATTACTAAGACCAGAAAGCCGCTAATAATCTGGCTCTGAAGTTAGTAATGTTGGTAAACCTGTACCCTTGTCGCTTTATTACCTTGTAAGTAAGCAGGCTGAAATAAATGTAAGATACCTTGAATCGTGTACCCTTACTGGGCAAGGGCTTTGGGATCTAGGAGCTTACAACATCTTATAGATAATTAGCCCTTCCTACTTAGACAAGAAAGGCTGTAGTAATCTATCTGAGCAAATCCGTGTCATAGATATTGTCCAACCTCTATTTACCGACTATCGATTGATATAGTAATTTAGAATAGTTATGAGACGTAGTTAGCTGGATAGGAAGGGGGCACCAATGCCTTACAGCGTAGACCTTAAAATCAGAGTCCTCCAGTTTGTGGAACAAGGGGGCGGCATCTCAAAAGCAGCCAAGCTCTATCTGGTGGGCAGAGCTACTATCTATCGCTGGCTAGGTCAAACCAACCTAGAGCCTATTAAAGTTAAACGTCGTCAACGCAAACTAGACTGGGAAGCCCTCAGACAAGATGTGCAGGATAACCCAGATGCCAGACTCATTGATAGAGCCAACAAGTTTGGGGTGAAAGTCAGCTCCATATGGTACGCCCTGAAGCAGATGCAAATCACTCGTAAAAAAACTCCTGAGGTACAGAGAACGCCAACCTGAGGACAGGCTCAAATACTATCAGCAGCTCAGACAACTCGTTAAGAAGTATGGCAGCAAGAGCATCGTCTATGTGGATGAGACTGGTCTTGAGCAAGCCATAAGCTGCCCCCACGGTTGGGCACCCAGAGGCAAGAAGCTCTATGGAGAGAAGCAGGGCAAGAGAGTCAAACGTGAGAATTTGGTGGCTGGTAGAAGAAAGAAAGACAAAGGACTGATAGCACCGATGATATTTCTGGGCAGCTTGAATGCAGCAGGATTTGAGCAGTGGCTGAAAGAGTTTCTAATACCCGCCTTGAGCCAGGTGACAGTAGTGGTGATGGACAACTCACCGATTCATCGGAAGAGCGCCATCAAGACGATAGTCGAAGCAGCGGGGCATGAGGTCTTGTTTTTACCGACCTACTCACCTGACCTGAATGACATCGAGCATGACTTTGCTATCCTCAAGAGAGCAAGGATGTATGCTGATGGCAAGAAGACATTGGATGACATTGTAAGAGACTACTGTTCTTGATAATGTCTCACCCTTATCCTGAATTACTATAAGTGGGATCCCGTCCAGGGACTAGCTGTTATCGTTACAAAAAAGATACAAAAGAGAGGTGGGTTTTCTCATCTCTCTTGTTTTTTGTTGTATCCACCGTCGCTCACCCCCTTGCCTCTCCATGCCTGACGCTTTTTCTTCTCTCCCCCAAGATCAAAGCCCTGATCCTGATTCAAGAGTGTTGGCCTTGCAGCCGCTCGACACGTTTGCCCGTCGTCACATTGGCCCCTCAGAGACGGATGTGGCGTCGATGCTAAAGGCATTGGCTTGCGGGTCTCTTGATCAGCTGATTGAACGGGCGATCCCAGCCAGTATTCGGATCCAAGCGGAGTTGCAGCTTCCCAATCCGGTTTCAGAAGGATCAACCCTGAAGCAGCTGAAACAAATGGCCGCCCACAATCAGGTCTGGCGGTCATTCATTGGCATGGGTTATCACGACTGCCTCACTCCCACTGTCATCCAGCGCAATATCCTCGAAAATCCCGCCTGGTATACCCCCTACACCCCTTACCAAGCAGAGATTGCCCAAGGCCGTCTGGAAGCCCTGTTCAACTACCAAACGATGGTTAGTGATTTGACGGGTCTGGATCTGGCCAATGCCTCGCTATTGGATGAGGCCACCGCTGCTGCTGAAGCGATGATCCTCAGCTTCAACCAGTCCAAACGCCACCAGTCCCCTCAGTTTTGGGTGGCGGAGGGGTGCCATCCTCAGACCCTAGAGTTGCTACAGACACGGGCTGAACCGTTAGGGATCCAAGTGGTGATCGGGGATCCAAGCACCTGCCAACTGGATGACAGCACCTTCGGGATCCTGTTGAGCTATCCCACCAGCACTGGAGCTATTGAGGACTATTCGGCAGTAGTGGAACAGGCTAATCAGGTCAAGGCACTGGTTATCGTGGCGGCGGATTTGCTCAGTTTGACCCTGCTCAAGCCGCCTGGGGACTGGGGTGCCGATATTGCTGTGGGTAGCACCCAACGCTTCGGGATCCCCTTGGGTTTTGGCGGGCCTCATGCTGCCTATTTTGCCACCCGCAGCCAGTACACTCGCCAGATCCCTGGCCGGATTGTGGGGCTCTCTCAAGATGCCCAGGGCAACCCTGCCTTGCGCTTGGCGTTGCAAACCCGCGAGCAACACATCCGCCGCGACAAAGCCACCAGCAATATTTGCACCGCTCAAGTCTTACTGGCGGTGATGGCCTCCATGTATGCGGTCTATCATGGCCCGCAGGGGTTAAAAGCGATTGCTGACCGGATCTACCGCTTGACCACACTGCTGAAACGGGGCTTGCTCCAGTTAGGACAAACGGTGGATCCCGCCCCCTATTTCGATACCTTGGCCGTCACCGTTGCAGATCTGGACAAGATCCAGGCGCTTTCCCACCAGTTGCAGATCAACCTGCGGATTCTGGATGACAGCACGGTGGGCATCAGTCTCAACGAGACCACCACGCTGGCCGATATCGATGATCTGCTCTATCTGTTGAATGGCGGGATCCGACCTGACTTTTCGGCGCGGGACTTAGCCCAAGCAGGGATCCCTGAGTTTGCTGAGGCCCATCCCGCCCTCTCTCGCACCAGTCAATACCTGACTAACCCGGTTTTCAACAGTTATCACTCCGAGACCGAGTTGCTACGCTATATCCATCGGCTGCAAAGTCGGGATCTGGGGCTGGTGCATTCCATGATGCCGCTGGGATCCTGCACCATGAAGCTGAATGCCACCACCGAGATGATCCCGGTTAGTTGGCCAGAATTTGCCAAGATTCACCCTTTTGCACCGCTATCCCAAGCCCAGGGCTACCTGCAACTCTTTGAGCAACTCGAACAGTATTTGGCTGAGATCACGGGTTTTGCTGGCATCTCCCTTCAGCCCAATGCGGGATCCCAGGGGGAATATGCCGGATTGTTGGTGATCCGGGCCTACCACCACCACCGGGGCGACACTCAGCGCACCGTCTGTCTGATTCCCACATCTGCTCACGGTACCAATCCTGCTAGTGCGGTGATGGCGGGGATGAAAGTGGTTGCGGTGGCCTGTGACCATGACGGCAACATCGATCTCAACGATCTGCAGGCCAAGGCAAAGAAGCACCAGGATCAGTTGGCGGCGTTGATGGTTACTTATCCTTCCACCCACGGGGTTTTTGAAGAAGGGATCCGCGAGATTTGTCAGATCGTCCATGCGGCAGGCGGGCAGGTCTACCTAGATGGAGCCAATCTCAATGCCCAGGTGGGCCTGTGCAAACCCGGCGAGTATGGGGCAGATGTTTGCCACCTGAACCTGCATAAGACCTTCTGTATCCCCCACGGTGGCGGTGGCCCTGGGGTTGGCCCGATTGGCGTGGCAACCCATCTGGTGCCTTTCTTGCCGGGACACCGAAGCCAGATCTCAGCCTCTAGCCATCGGATCGGAGCCGTGGCTGCTGCCCCCTGGGGGAGTGCCGGAATCCTGCCCATTTCTTGGGCCTATATCACCCTGATGGGATCCCAGGG
>JBHJNR010000232.1:0-8048 GCA_050330615.1 Cyanophyceae cyanobacterium | reverse complement strand
CATCAACCCAGCGAAGACTCTGCCCCGTCCCCCCATCTGAATCGATCTTTCTCTATCGTCCATCATTCTCCCTCCCGTATAGCCATCGCTCAGGGCATCCCCCCATCACTGACAACACTGAATCTGACTCCCCCTTTAGAGAAAACTCAACCAGCTTTCCTCATCGGGATCCGTCACCACCCCCCAGGACTCATCCATAAATAATTTCAGATCCTCCATCTCTGCCACGGTTAGGGTGGGCTGCCAAACTCGTTGGGCCACCCCAGCGATCCCAAATCCAGCCACCAAGGCTGCCGCCAACGAAGGGATCCAATGCCATCGTCTGGGGATCTGCCGCTCTGTAACAGATTCCACGGTCAGAGCCGCCAGGAGCCGCACCTCCAAATCAGCTGTGGGATCCGGTGCCTTGCTGGCATACGTCCGCAGAAACTCTTGTAATTGCCGATCTTCAGACGGCTGATGGCTCATGGGTTAACTCCCTTGGCTTGCAGTACCCGTCGCACAGCAGCACGGGCATAAAATAAACGAGATTTCACAGTTCCCACTGGGATCCCCAGCACCTCGGAGATCTGACTTTGGGGCCAGTCCTCCAGATCGTGCAAAAGCAACACCATGCGGTGCTCAGTCTTGAGGGTATTGATAGCCTGCTGGCAGAGGGACTGGTAGTGCAGCGTCATCACATCTGGCCCCTGTTGCTGAGTTGCCTCCACCCGCGTCAAGGTTTTGAGTTGGGAGCGCTGCTGAGCAAACCGCCGCCGCTGATCTTGAGCCACATTCCAGGCAATTCGATAGAGCCAGGTGGAAAATTGAGCCGTCTGCCGAAAGCGAGGCAAGCCCTTCCACGCCCGCAAGAAAACATCTTGGACAAGGTCATCTAGCATGTCTTCACCGCATTGATGAAATAGCAGGGATCGCACCCGCTGCTGATGTCGGCGGTAGAGAAGACAAAAGGCCTGTGGATCCCCCTGTTGGCATCGGTTGACCAACTCCTGATCTCCTGACGGCGCGCTGGCGCTATCGGGGATCTCAAGGTTTGTCCCAGTGCTGTCTGGCATACCCTCATCATGGCTTTGGATCATCAGACTGGGATCTTGCAGGCTCGGTTCAATCTATCTGGTTATCTTTTGGGGGGTGAGAAAGCTCATCCAGTCGCCGGAGGGAATGCAGGGCTGCTGCTGCCACATTATCGTGGGGATCCTTGCTGAGATAGTCCAAAGCTGAACGACTTTTATCGGTAGAGATATTGCCCAGAGCTTGAGCTAGCCGTTGCCGCACCAACCAGTCTTCTGATTGGGCATGAGCCAAAATATGATCTAGACAACGGGGATCCCCAATTTCTCCTAGTGCAGCGATGGTGGCCTGTTGCATCAAAGTATCGCCATCTCGGAGGGCGCGGGTCAGCACATCATAGGCTCTGGGATCCCTGAGGTTGCCCAAAGAAACCGCAGCACTGAAGCGAACCAGCCATTCTACATCTTCATAGAAGGCCCGCACCAAGGCTTCAAATGCGCGAGGATCCCCCAGGTAGCCCAAGGCTCCAGCCGCATCGGCACGAATACCATAGTCATCCGCAGTCTCTAGAATCTCAAGCAGCTTAGGCAAGGAGACTTCAGAATGCTTGACTCCAAGGGCAAAAACAGCCATTGACCGCACCTGGAGATTGTCGTCATTGATGACCTTGAGAATCAGAGGCACAGCTAGGGTATCAGGCACCTGTCGCAAAGAAGCAAGCGCCACCATCCGATCGGCAGAGCGAGGGCTGTCTAGCTTAGCAGCAATATCGTCAACATTGACATTAATTTCGAGGGACATAGGAACCTTGAGCGCCTGGGCTTCGTTACATTACTTCATGCTCTTAGTATGGCAGAGGATTCAGGGATCCGAAGGGGGCGGGGGTGATACGCTGGCCCGCTTGGTTCTCATGTCTAGGATTATGCCTGCAACAGGGTCTGGGGGTTGACAGATCGCCCACAACTTGCGATTATAAGACTCTGTGCGGATGTAGCTCAGTGGTAGAGCATCTCGTTGCCAACGAGACGGTCGGGCGTTCGAATCGCCTCATCCGCTTGGCGAAACGACTTGCAATAAAGCGGGTTTTTTGGCCAATGGGATCCCTCAGGATAGGGATTCATTATTTGGATTGTACTGCTTTAGGGTAAGGCATTTTCCTGTGACTGAGACAGGTGTTTTGTTAGCCATCAGGTAGGCAATCTTGAAGAATGTCACAAAAAGGTAAGGGCTGTTAACTCAGCGGTAGAGTACCACCTTGACACGGTGGGAGTCACTGGTTCAATTCCAGTACAGCCCATAAAGACCCCAAAAAAAACTCTTAAAAACTAAGATCTCTTGCGGCGAGGGACAGCCTTGGCCAGCTGTTGTTCGATCAACTTGACAAAGGCTTGAGCCGCCCCTGGCTTGCCCCCGAGGGGCCGCAGTTTCTCCCGCATCTGGGCGCGACGACCGGGATCCTGGATGAGTTGCACCGCAAGATCTGCAACCTCTTCGGGACGAAGATGCCGCCGCATTTCGGGCACCACCTCTTCTCCAGCCCAGATATTAGGCCAAGCCAGATAGCCGAGCCAGCGGTGAGCCACCCAATTGATAGCCGTGGCAAACAGGGATCCTACCTTAGGTAAATTGGCCAGCACCCCCAAAATGCCCCCCCAAGCCCGCATGGCATCCAGTTTGTTGAGGGGGATCACCACGATCATGGGCACCGCCAGCCGAGCCAGCTCAGCCGTGTTGGCACCGATGGTGGTGATACATAGATCACACTGTGCCACCACCGAATAGGCAGGATAGGTGGGCCAGACCTGGATGATGGTACCGTAAGGGGTGATCATCTGATAGCCCAGACTGGTCTGCTCCAGCACTGCAGAGGTACCGTACACTAGGCTCATATCAGGATTCGTTCGGGGTTGAGCAAAGCCTGCCATCTGCCGAGCCTGTACCGTCGGAGCAACAGGAATGACGAATCTGACATTGGGAAATTGACGCCGGATTTGATCCGCCACCGCCAACATTAGCGGCAGACCCAAGGACAACTTAGATCCCTTCGATCCTGGCAACAAACCCACCTGAATTTGGGTACGGCTGGGATCTGCTAACCGCTGCCAGCCCACCGGTAACAGAGATCGCTCTCGTATTAGGGATCCGATCTCTGGATTGGTTATCTCATCAGGATCCCAGGAATCATCAGCCCATTCTTCCTCTAATAATAGGGTGGAGGTGGGATCCTCTTTCGGCAACGTCACCGTTGTCGCCCCCCGATCCGTCCATCCTTCCACCAATAAACCGGGTAGATAGGCTGCTGTGGTCACCCCATCCGCCATCAAATCCCCTACCACCTGCATTTTTGCCTGCCATCGCCGCCACCCCATGATGCCGCCATGTCGCTGCACAATCGCCTCATTGCGCACCCCAAAGGCATCTACCCAAAACCGCCAACGGGGTACCTCTTCGGCATAAATCACGGAGCGGTAGCCCAATCGCCAAGCTGCCAACAGGGCAAAGAACTGATCTCCCCCCAAAAACACCACCACCCCACGAGGTAGCCACTCCCAAGCATCCTCGGTTTGGCCGGTTAGCAAAAAAGACCAGAACGCATCAACATCCTGAAAGCGATCCAACTGCATAGATGAGCTCAACAGAGCCCTCTCCTGCCCTGAGGCATGAGGACAGGGAGCCAACATGACTGAGATGCGGGCTTGGGGAATCTGCTCTCGCAGTTCCATCACCACGGGCCGGACCCACGTGGTCAACTCCCCTGGCCCATTGGACAGGATCAACACGTCGAAGCTAGGAGTAGCCGGTGGCACTGTTGACATAGTGATGGGAGCCTGAGATAAATCCCTCACAGACCGGCATTAGTCCTTGTCAATCTTTTCGATATAAGGACGGATCTCGTTGAGGTCGATGTAACGGTCAGTAGCATTTCGCAACTCGCGAGCAATCATACCCTCTGTAGAAACGACTGTGATCAAAGTATTTTTGGAACGCAGCAATTCCACCGCTCGATCAAAGTCACCATCGCCGCTGAACAACACGATCTGGTCGTACTGCTCCACTGTATTAAACATGTCAATGACGATTTCGACATCCAAATTGGCTTTTTGGGAGTAGCGTCCCGAATCTTCATCCCGATATTCTTTCAGCAATTTGGTTCGCACCGTAAAGCCCAAACTGATCAGGGCATCGCGAAAAGCCCGCTGATCATGGGGATCCTTGATGCCGGTGTACCAAAAAGCATTGGTTAAATCCACATCAGGCACTGACTTAGCAAAATACTCCAGCACGCGGCGGGGATCAAAAAACCAGCCATTCTTTTGCTGGGCGTAGAACATATTATTGCCATCTATAAAGATGGACACCCGTTTCTTCGGGCGGTGGAGCATGGGATCAGAACCTTTCTCGTCAGAATATAGGGGGAGGGCGGGCAGGGGAGGACGAGGATTCACCACAGGCCGCACAGGTATAGGTTTAGGCATAGATGGCCATTATACCCAGCTCTGCCAAGGTAACAGAAGATGATTTGTCTGCATCTTCAGAATTGGTGATCAATAAGGCTGAGGGCCGCTCGATTAGATCTCACTTAGATCTAGGGAATAGATCTATGGGATCCCCAGTCATGGGTCGATAACCAGTCCAACAACCAGGGATTGATCAGCTCTGGGGCCTCATCTTGAGGGCAGTGGCCCACCCCCGCAAAGACCGTAAAGCTCTCTACACAATCTGCCTGAGCCAATTTGCGACCCAAGTCCACCGGCTCCCAGGGATCCTGATCTCCCCACCCGATGTTGACCGGACAGCTGACCTGGGGCAAGAGGATCTCTGGTAATGGCCCTTGGGAGTAGCGCACAAAGGCCAAAAACACATCCGCCGCTCCCGGATCTTGGGCAGGCCTGAGCAGCAGATCCAATAGTTCGGTGGTTACGGCTTCTTTGCGGCCATAAGCTTCCAGCAGAATGCCACGAATCACGTTGGGTCGAGCCAGTTGCTTAAAAAAGAAATGCCCCACCCTCCGGATGCCCAAAATCGACTGGATCAGGGGTGTGGAGGTTCGGCGAAACCAAGGCAGTTCCTGCCGCTTATCATCGTGCAACTGTCGCAGTGAGCAGTCCAGCATGGCCACCCCCAGCACCTGCGCGGGATCCGTTACCGCCGCCTGTAAAGCCACAATGCAGCCAATCGAATTGCCCACCAACACCACGGGATCCCCGACCACCTCGCGGGCAAAGTCCAACACCTGGGCGGCCCATGTGTCGAAGGTGTAGTCTATTTCGGTGATGGGCTGAGGTTTGGCCGAACCACCAAATCCGATTAAATCGATAGCATAGACCCGGTGATGGGCCGCTAAGTCGGGACAGTTTTTGCGCCAATGGTCGCTGGAAGCCCCAAACCCGTGAATCAGGATCACTGGGGATCCAACCGATCCCAACTGTTGATAGCGAATGGTAAAGCCTCG
The DNA here is from genome assembly GCA_050330615.1 of Cyanophyceae cyanobacterium. Lineage (GTDB taxonomy): Bacteria > Cyanobacteriota > Cyanobacteriia > Thermostichales > Thermostichaceae > JAAUUM01. The sequence continues at coordinate 2,584 of JBHJNR010000232.1, read as the reverse complement.
CCACTGCCAGGTAGCCTCCTGTACGGAGGTGGGATCAATCACAGTCATCGGCATCCTTGGACGGGGGTAGAGCCAACGGAACGTCTGAAGGACTGGAATCTAGAGGAGGGGGTACAGAGTCAGGAGCTTGATCTTGGTGCCGCTGAGCCACCTGGTCGGCATTGAGGGGAGGGAGCCGTTGTTCCATCCATAAAGACTGCTCATTGGAATCGAGATCTCGGAGCCACCGACCGGCCCGATCTGCCACCACCAGCCCCACCAGTACCGGAGCCGTCAGGATCCCGAGGGTCACATCTAACCAGGGAGGGGATCCCTTGGGAGAAGAAGTAGGCACGACATTACCGCCACAAACAGGTTCTCAAAGTCTAGCAAGCCTGCCGTAACGAAGGGCCTCTTTTGCTTTGCCATACAATTGATCTTCGATGGACGTGATCTTCGATTGACGCTTTTGGGGCTGGGTATGCCAGGTTGCGCCACAGCCTCTATCGAAGACCAGATCTGATCAAGCTCTATATCAGTTGGATGCACGTCATCGATCATCGGAGACTCCGAGATACCCCACGCAAGAACGGCCTTTGGCCTACAGCCATTAGGCGGATTGGGGAGGATGTCAAGAAAATACCAAGCGAGCCGTAATGGAGTCCCTGATTGGATTTGCCAGAGCCAGCGGTCAAGGTCTAATCGCCAAGGGGGTAGAAACAGACTCTGAACTTCAGACTCTCCACTCCCTGGGCCTTCGCACTATATGAAACAACATCAAAAGGCAGGAATCTAAACCGAAGCTGCCACTAATACCCCAGGATCCTGTTGGATCGGCAAGGTGGTCAAGCTATCTGTGGTGGCACAATAGCGCAAATCGGTCTCATACTCGGATCCCAACCGTAGTAACCGCTGACCATGACTGGCCTGCTTGAGAAGACCCAACAGATCGGACTGCCACTGCTGATAGAGCGCCACGGCCCCCACCGCCTCGTCATTGCCTAACGTAGGCTGGAGTGCCGCCAAAATGGCCCCGGCACAGACGGTATCTTCGAGTGCATAGGCTCCCTGCCAACCGGATCCCACGATCCAGACGCTCTGGAAAGACTGCGCCTGCAAAAACTTCACTACCGTCGAAAGATTGATCAGGGCCGCTGTAATCACGGTGGGAACTGTTGCCACCCGTTGGAGGGCACGGGTCCCGTTGGTGGTGCTCATGAAGATCCGCCGCCCCCCCACCCGCTCAGGGGTGTAGTCCAAGGGGGAATTGCCGGTATCAAAGCCCTCAACTGCTTTGCCATCCCGCTCCCCTGCTAGGATGCGGTGCTCGGCAGGCCACTGGGATCCCGTCTGTTGCAATAGCTCCAGATCGGCGAAAACCTGTACCGCTTCTGCCCCTGCTGCCAAAGCCGTCGCTATCGTCGTGGTAGCCCGCAAAACATCGATCACCACCGCACAATCAGGCCCCGCACCATTAGGTGTTGTCACCTGCGCTTGGCTGGGATCCGGGGTGGCCTCTGGGGTATGAAACAGATGAAAGACAGTCATGAACAGCTCTGTAGGAGAAGGGCAATAGGGACAACAGCTGAGTCAAGGATCCCAGCTTCGCCATCATCCCCTAGAACTGCCGTCGCGAGAACACAAAAATCGCAATCACCAACACCACAATCGTATAGGTGACGGCATAGAGTCCACTGGTCAGCAATTCTGTCAGGGGAGGTAGATCTCCATAAACCGCCACATTGCGCAGGTTGAGCCGCTCCAGATCGGGCAGCACCACAAAAATCGCCTCAAAGATCCGCTTGATCGTCTCATTCTCAGCAATCGCCCCCAGTTGCAAAAGGCTGCGGCTCAGGTGTCCCAAGATATAGAGGGCAATGGTGTAGAGGGTGGCCAAGATTGAGGAGGTGAATACCCCAAACATGAGGGTGATCCCCACCACCACGGTCAACTCTAAGAAAATAAAGAGGATAGAAACCCCTAATGGGATCCAAGGCATAGGATCCGTCTGCAACAAGCCAAAGGCAAAGAAGATGGCGGCCATGATGGCAATGAGCATGGATAACAGGGCTGACAGACCGAGATGCTTGCCTACCACAAACTCGGCCCGACTCATGGGTTTGGCAATCAACACAAAAACCGTACGTTTGTCGATCTCTTTGTTGATCAGGCTGGTGCCGACAAAAATGGCCACAATCAAGCCCAAGAAATTGAGGCTGGCCAAGCCCAAATCCAACAGAATTTTGTCGTGAGCTTGCAGCGCCACCTCTGGCACGAGCACTGTGGCCCCGGCCAGAATCACCACATACACCATCAATAGATAAAGGATCCGATCGCGGACAGTTTCCCGAAAGACATTGCGAGCAATCGCCCAAGTTCGCATCAGATTCATGCTAAAGACCTCCAGATTCCAAGCCTATTGAGACCTAACCGTTGGGAAAAACAGGATCCACAACTGGTAAGCTAGTGCAGTCTTGAGAGCTATTTTGACAGCTTTTGGTCTCTCCCCTACGTCCATCAGTAGGGCAGCCAGTAGCTCAGGCAGCCAGTAGCTCAGGCAGCCAGTAGCTCAGTCAGCCAGTAGCTCAGTCAGCCAGTAGCTCAG
>JBHJNR010000231.1:0-5291 GCA_050330615.1 Cyanophyceae cyanobacterium | reverse complement strand
GATCCCTGGCCAGATTTTGACAGATTGGGGGTTGCCCCAGTGGTGGATGGGACAGCAGGGGCAATTCAGGATCTCTCCAGTCCCGAAGCAGCGTTTCAAACCCTGCTCTATGCCGATGCACTCCGCTACTTGATCTTGCAGATGACTGCCAGCAAAGCCTCCGGCCATCCGGGTGGGTTTGCCAGCCAAGCCGAGGCTTATGCCGCTTTAGTCTATTTAGGTCACAAAAACTTCCCCACCGAGGTTGGGCATCACGCGCCAGGGTTCTACTCTGCCATGTTTCTGGATGGATCCCTGGAGCAGATGGGCATCGAGACGGTGGCTCAATTGCGGCAGCGATTCCGGGAGCGGGAGGGATTGCTGGGGCATCTGTCCGGGTATATTCCTGGCTTGCTAGCTCCGGCCGGCCCATTAGGGCAGGGGCAGCATTTTGCCATGGCCGGGGCATTGCTCCATCCCGACAAGCTCTTTCCCGTCACGATTGGGGATGGTGGCTTGGGAGAGCCCTACGTGATGAGCTCGATAGCCCATTTTCACACCGCCTTTCCGCAGCGGACGAACTTCTTGCCGATTTTGGTCTGGAATGGCTATAGCCAAGAGCATCACAGTATGGTTTCACTGCTCAGCAATGACCAGATGCGGGCGTACTGGCAGGGCAATGGCTTTGAGGAAGTGGTGCTGGTGGATGCTAAGGACTTTGACGATGCGGGGCAGGATGGCCCCTATGTGGATAGCACCCTATTTTCGTTCGACCAACGGCTGGCCTTTATGCAGCAGGTTTTGCAGGCCGCTGATCGGGCTGCCAAGCTGGCCTTGGGGGGCACCTTAACGGTATTGATCCTCAAGCAACTGAAGGGATCCGGGGTTCATGCGACGGGATCCAAGTCCCACAACCTCTATGGTTTTCACACACTGGATAACGCTGATATTATCAACGCTCTCAAAACTCGCGCTCTACCTCCAGCCGCTTGGGATCTGGTGCGGCAAAATTGCGCTCGGGCGGCAGGTGGGCCAGCGGCCAAAGTGGCGGTGACTGAAAGTGTGCGGGCTCTACCAGCACTGGGATCCCTGGCTTTGACGGAATACCCCCTTGGCGACCAGCAGGTGTCTACCACGGCAATGGGATCCCTGGTGGTGCAGGTGGGTCAGCAGGATCCCGGCTTTTTGGTGGCCAATGCAGATGGCAACGAGGCATCTGGCATCGGCAATATCAACCAAGGGCTGAAGGTGATTCACCCCACGACGGATCCGATCTACAACCAGCAGCCCCTAGGGCAGGTCTATGAGCCCCTTAGTGAAGATGCCTGTGCGGGCTTGACCTCTGCTCTGGCCCTGTTTGGCGGGCGCTCGCTGTGGTGTTCCTATGAGTCCTTTGCCATCAATGGTCTCCCGATCTGGCAGACGGTGACCCAGGCGATGGCGGAGTTGCGCCGTCCCACCCCCTCGATGGTGGCCTTGTTCACGGCAGGGGCTTTGGAGCAGGGGCGCAATGGCTGGACGCACCAACGGCCCGAGATTGAGGCATATTTGGCGGCGATGATGCGCAATGGCAATGTGTTGCCGATCTTTCCGCCGGATGCCAACTGCACCCAGGTGGCCTATGAGTGGGCTGTCACCACTCACAACAAAGGGATCCCGATCATTGCCAGCAAAGCTCCCTTACCCATCCGCACGACTCTGGATCAGGGGCGGCAAGCACTACAAGATGGCGCGATCATCTTGCAAGAACAACCGGGATCCCAGATGGTTGTCTTTGCAGTGGTGGGGGATATGGTGCTGTTGCCCGTCTTTGAGGCAGCAGAGACCCTGAAGCAGCAGGGGATTGGATCCCGGATCGTGTCGGTGGTCAATCCTCGTCGTCTCTATCGTCCCAGTGATGTGGCTTGGCAGACCTGTTCGCAGCCCGATGGGGATTTTATGCCTGCAGACCAGTTTGCGGCCGTGTTTGGTGGCGATGTACTGTTGGGCATCACGGGGGGATCCAGCTTGATGTTAGAGCCATTGATGCTGCGGGCTCCAGCCCGTCGACAGGACTTTCTGGCCTGGAAACGGGGGGAAACCACCGCTAGTGCTGGCGAGTTGATGGGCTTTAATGACCTGACGGCTGAGGTAATGGTAGAGAGGGCCAAGGAACTATTCTGAGTCTGACGCCCATACTTTAGCTAGTCGGCGAGACCCCCCGCGCGCTCCCGAAGAGGAGCGTTAGGATGAGTCTTCTATTGCAGCCATTTTCCTGCTTAAGGAAAGGGGAATAAGTTCAATACCAGTCCTATCTAGGGTGTATGTGAATTGGCAATCACTGCGCAGAAAACCGGGATGTATGGGGTGGTTTGCCAAATGCAAGCCATCATTTCAAGGAGGAAATAGTGGAGGGATTTGTATCAACGTTACGCATACATCAGCCTGCCATTTGGTTCCGGGATCCCTTTGCCTAATTCTCGGGCTGTCTCAATCCACTCTTGCATGATGACTTCAACATTTTGCAGAGTTTCTTGATAGGTGGATCCCTCTGCAGCACAGCCAGGAAGTTCCGGCACTGGGGCATTGACATCCGCCCCAATCCGCTTGCGCTGTAGGCCAAAGGCCGTTCTTGCGTGGGGTCTCTCGGAGAAAGCAGATGAACTCAGCTCAGACCTGTTGTCCTCCCAAAATGGCTTGACAGCGAATATACGGGCCTCCGGCATCTACCTTGGCGGGCTGGCCTTTGCCACAGTGGCCAGAACCTAGATCCCAGACAAAGTCTTGGGAGACGGCATCCACCGTTTGCAGCACCTCAAAGGCATTGCCGGTCAGGGTCACCCCCCTTACCAGTTCCCCCAGTTTGCCATCCTTGATCCGGTAGGCTCGCTCTGCCCCAAACATGAACTCTGCCGTTGAGTCGGCCTCACCATTGCGGGCTCCATCCAAAAAGAAGCCATCGGCGGTGCTGGCGATGATCTCGTCTAGGCTCTGATCGCCTGGCTCAATGTAGGTGTTGCGCATCCGAATCAGGGGCTGATCGGCATATTCCCAGGCACGGGCATTGCCGGTGGGCTCCACCCCAAAGTGGGCGGCGGTCTCGCGGTTGTGGAGATAGCTCTTGAGAATGCCCTTTTCGATCACTGTTGTCTTTTGGGTGGGCACCCCTTCGTCATCGACGGGGATCGAGCCGCCCGCCCCACCGTGGTATTCCGAGTGGCCCGAGTCGCAGAGGGTCACGAGATCGCTGGCCACCCGATGACCCAGTTTTCCCGCTGCCACGGATCCCGATAGCACAAAGTCCGCCTCCACCGTGTGACCAATCGCTTCATGCACCAACAGCCCCACAATGGATGGGGAGAGAATCACCGTTTTGCGACCGCCCTCGGGATGTCGAGCTGACAGCAGATCCACCGCTGTGGCAGCAGCTTTTTCGGCCATTTGGCCCGGATCCTGACGGAATAGGCAGCCCCAACCCCCTGTCACCCCAATCGACTCGGATCCGCTACTGAGCTGGCCATCCTGTTCGGCAATGGCGGAGATGCGAAACTCGGGTCGGACTAAGCGAAAGCTGACGTTAGCCCCATCGGTGGTGGCGATGGCTTTTTCTTCGTAGATCTCGTTGTAGGTGCAGCTGGCGGACGAGATCTGTCGTGAGGATGCTCGGGCTTGGGCTTCTGCATCCAGAGCCATCTGAATCTTGGCCTCTAGGGGCTTGTTCAGCACTTCCTCAATCCCAGGTTCGGCAAAATCCCCTTCTGCCAATCTGACGCTGGGCAGGGATCCCAGTTTGTGGCGGCGATAGCTGGCACTGGCGCGGGCCGCTAGACGGGCATCGGCAATGGCCCGCCGAATGGAATCGGGATCCAACCTGCCGGTGGAGGCAAAGCCCCAGGTGCCCTCTTCCAAAACCCGGATGCCAATGCCAGAACGACGACGGATGCTGGTGCGCTCGATCTTGCCCTTTTCGGCGGTGAGACTGCGGAAGGTTTTGCTGTGATAGCGAAGTTCTACAAAGCCATCTTCTTGGGCGAGGCAGGCTTGCAACAGGTCTCTCATGGATGGCGGCAGATAGATTATAAATCTAGGCTAACTCAGCTCCTATCTCCATAGCCCAACTAAATCACCCGGTTAGCACCCCACCAGCGGAGGAGCTTGACCTGCTTTCCATAACGAGAAACTAGGGGATCCCGTCCATGGATCGGCACCTTCCCCCCACCAACCATAGGGATCCAGCGGCACGGACCCCAATCGCCGCACCTCAAAATGCAGATGGGATCCCGTGGCGCAGCCTGTATCACCCGCCAGACCAATCACGGTTCCTGCTGCGATCTGTGCTCCCTCTTGTACCTGAATCTGGCTGAGGTGGGCATAGAGCGTCTCATATCTCTGCATCGGCTGATCGGGAGACTGATAGTCATGTTGGAGCCGCACCCGCAATCCCTGCACCTCTCGCCCCAAGCTGGGACAAAAAAAGCTGGGTTCTGGGCGGGCCACCGTGACGCGACCTGTTGCCGCCGCTAAGACAGGGGAGGCAGCCGCCAAAGGCCAGTCATAACCTCGATGGCCAGATTGTTTGGCACAGGGGTGCTGTGGATCGGGCTGGAACCGATCCCCTTTGAGAGTGAGAAAATCAGCCCTGCCCGGATCATGATCAAACCAGTGATTGGTAACCACTTGCCCCGCAAAGGGCTGCTGTAATAACGGGATCCCCACCTCAGGCAGCACCTTGAATGGCCCGTGAAAGAGCAGGTCAGGGGTGCCCCATTCAGTACTGAGATCTGGGCTGAGATTTGGGCTGAGCTGTTGGGATGGTATGGCATCCTCAAAGCTGGCCTCCAGCCGACTGGAGAAACCCGGCGAAGGAATCAGCAGGCTGATGCACAGGATCCCGCAGATCCCCATGACTAGCCCCATCCATGTTTGCCAACGGATCCCCATCAGGGTCTCAAGGTGGAGAATAGAGCCTATCTTACTGATTGAGATGTACTAGATGAGTGGACACCGTGAGCAGGGATCCCAGATGAACGGGGAAGAAAAGCCAGAGGATGCTAGGGATCCCGTTCTGGCGATGGCAGAGATTCGGCGACTGTCCCCCGCTGCTGTAGCCTATATCGGCGATGCGGTCTATGAGCTTTACGTCCGCCAACGCAATCTTTTTCCCCCCCAGCGGATCCAGACCTATCATCGGGCGGTGGTGGATCGGGTCTGTGCTCAAGCCCAAGCCGCCACCCTCCAACAGCTATCAGAGCACCTTACAGAGGCCGAGCTGGTTATTGTCCGCTGGGGGGCCAATGGGTGTGGTCGGATCCCTCGCCATCTGGATGTGGAGA
>JBHJNR010000230.1:0-5037 GCA_050330615.1 Cyanophyceae cyanobacterium | reverse complement strand
GAGGCGGCGGGGGCTGGGGTCACTCAGTCTAGCTGGCTGGCTGTGAAGCAGGAAATCCTTGGGGCGACTCAAGGAATCTCCCTGCATACCCGCTAGGGTTGCTGGGAGAGGATGTCAATTACCCAGACGCAAAGATAGATCTGACTTCTATTCACAGAAACGGGACTTGGTGAATTCCAAAGTGCTATTTCCTGAGTACAGAAAGATTCATTCCCAAGTTTTGCAAGACTGTGTAGAACGGGTTAAAAAGACCTTCGATCGGTGGATGAAGGGCGATTGCAGCGGGAAGAGGTCAGGTAAACCCAGGTTCAAAGGTCAGGGTCGGTATCGTTCATTCACGTTCCCTCAGATTAAGCAGGATTGCATCAACGGAGATGTCCTTAAGCTGCCTAGTTTTGGCAATATGAGGCTAATCCTGCATCGATCGCTACCCGCTGGCTTCAAAATTAAGACGGCCACTATCAGCCAAAAGGCGGAGGGTGGGTACATCGTTTTGAGCCTTGAAGATAGTTCTGTCCCTGAACTCAGTCCTGACTTGCCGACGATGGATAACACTGTCGGAATTGATATGGGACTGAAAGCGTTCCTGGTCACCGATGCAGGTGAAGAGGTGGCAATTCCTCAACACTACCGCAAGGCGGAGAAGCAGCTCAAGAGGATTCAGCCTTCCCTATCTCGCAAAAAGAAGGGTTCCAACCGTCGCAAAAAAGCGATTAAGCGGGTTGCAAAAGCTCACCTCAAAGTATCAACCAGCGCAAAGACTTTCACTACAAGACGGCTAAAAGGCTTTTGAACAAAGGAAAGAATATTGGGCATGAAGCGCTCAATATTAAGGGCATTGCCAGAACTCGCATGGCAAAGTCAACACATGATGCTGGATGGGGTACATTCCTGCAAATTCTCAAGGTCAAGGCTGAAAGGGCTGGACTGATGACGATTGCGGTGAATCCAAACAACACAACTCAAGACTGCTCAAGCTGTGGTCAGATGGTTCCCAAAACATTCGTGATAGATGGCATTCTTGCCCTCATTCCGTTCGTAAAGCTCGTGGAGTCCGACGCAATAGCGGGACTGCGAAGCGAGAAGCCCGCGCTCTATGCAAAGCATGAGCGTCAGGAGTATGTCACATTTGCTGACTTGCGGCCTCACGGTCGGCCTTCAGCAGGGCTGCAAAGCGTCGTCGCATCAGGATCCCAGGTTTGTCAGTGGCCATATGTTCTTCCTGCTGCATCTCTAGAGGGACATCAAAGCCTGTGCTCTCTAAAATAGCTTTATCTTCAAGGGTGACCTTCCGATCAAAAGCAATCACACCGGCAGCAGGGGCATCCGCCTCGCTATCGTTGCGGAGACAAAATTGCACCGTCTGGGATTGGTTGTCGCTGATGGGGGTCTGGCAGTTGACGATGATGTGGGTCATGCCATTGGGATAGTGAATCCGAATCACAGCCGTAAAGGGGACAAACCACTCTTGTTCCACAGTGCGGGTGGTTTCAGCGCTGGCCATCTTGAGATTCGTTTGCTGCTCCGGCGGGTTGACCACCCCCAGTTGGGCCACCAGTTTCAGCCCCAGCTCCGTTTCTTTGACATCCATGAGGGAAGGCAGAGGATGGTCAGTACTGCCAAACGTGGTGGTATGGACAAAGGTGGGATGGGCCAGATCAAACTCGTTTTCCATCACCCGCAGACCAGCACAGTCCCACATCTCATAAAACTCATGGATTTGGCGATAGGAGGGATCCCCGGCCTCAGGGATGTCTGGAATCGGGAAGAGGGGATCCTGCTCTGAGAGGCAGACCCAGGCATAGCCATAGCGAGCCTGACAGCGAAACGAGGGCACCTGATAGGTACGAGGGATCATCTCGCGAGTCAGCTGAGGCACCTTGACACATTCGCCCGACCCAGCAAATTGCCAACCGTGATAGGGACACTGGATACAACCGTCGATCACCTGCCCGAGAGACAACTGGGCCGTGCGGTGACAACACCGATCCGCCAGGGCTTGGGGATTGCCGTCAGCATTGAGCCAGAGCACCAGGGGCTGCCCCAATAAGACAAACCGTTGTGGCTCTGTCACCAAGCGATCCAGGGGCATGACCGGATACCAAAACCGCCGAAAAAGAGCGTGCTGCGTCACGAGCATGGCTAGCAGATCCTAAGCATGGTGTCTCTGGGTTCATTCTTAACAGGTCTGATTGGCGGGCAACGGTGTCCCCAGCTACGGTCTAGCAGCTCCAAAGCTGATCAAGTTCTTGCCACTAGATTTGGTTAGACTTTGCCAACCTATCAGAACCACCTCAGATTGGTCAGCAGGATCCTATAGAATAGATAACTGCCTATACTTTAGGACGCTCACAGGATGGGGCCACGCTCTATCTTGTCGAGGTTCAGTTCCGCAAGCCCGGTATCTGCAATCCCATTGACGATCCCCCGACCACTCCCCAGGCGAGCAGTCTCAGAATCGGCGGGTATTGCAACGTATTCTGTCCCCAACCATTCACGCTAGTCCAGAGGGAGCTTATGAGTGCTGATGAGATCTATAGCCGCGTCCGCAAGATCGTGGCCGATCAGCTAGGTGTCGAAGATGGCAAAATCACCCCTGAAGCCAACTTCCAAAACGATTTAGGGGCCGATAGCCTCGATACCGTCGAGTTGGTCATGGCTTTTGAAGAAGAGTTTGATATCGAGATCCCCGACGAAGATGCCGAAGGGATCACCACGGTTCAAGACGCTGTTACCTACATCTCTGGCAAGTCAGCCTAGACCTTACAGCTGGGATCCCATTGTTATCCTGTTATCAATTGGCTGGATAGGAATGGGGATCCTTGAAAAGGCTTCTTAGGGGCATAGATCCCCAGGGCTAGATAGACAACAATACTTGTCTTCTTGCTGATTACTCATAGGTCGTTCTGGCCCCTCCATTTGCCTTTACACCCACTGTTTTGCAGCTTGGGGGTGGGTCAAACATTAGATGCGATAGCTTTTTTTGCCGTTACTTTGTCTCTTGCCGTCACACGTTGTCACCACCCATGGTCAGCTCCGCCGCCTCTCATCCCTACCCTCAGCCTCGCCGCGTTGTTGTGACGGGATTGGGTGCCCTGACCCCACTGGGCAACACCACGGATGCCTACTGGCAGGGGTTGATGACGGGGCAATCTGGGATTGGGCCGATCACGCTTTTTGATTCCGTCCGCCATGCCTGCAAAATTGCCGGGGAAGTGAAGGGCTTTGATCCGACGGATTATATGGAGCGCAAAGAGGCCAAGCGGGCGGATCGCTTTGTCCAATTTGCCATTGGCTCGACGCTGCAAGCCCTAGAGGATGCCCAATTCAAGATCACTGAACTCAACGCCGAGCAGGTGGGGGTGATCATTGGCACTGGGGTGGGGGGTCTCAAGGTAATGGAAGACCAACAGACGGTCTATTTGCAAAAAGGCCCTGATCGGTGCAGTCCCTTTATGGTGCCGATGATGATCGCCAATATGTCTGCTGGACAGGTGGCCATCACGGTGGGCGCTAAAGGCCCCAATTCTTGTACGGTCACCGCCTGTGCTGCGGGATCCAATGCCATTGGGGATGCCTTTCGGCTAATCCAACGGGGGGATGTGCAGGCCATGATCACGGGGGGCACCGAAGCTGCCATCACCCCCCTCTCGATTGCTGGGTTTACCGCTGCCCGTACCCTGTCCCTGCGCAATGGGGATCCCACGCGGGCCAGTCGGCCTTTTGACAACGACCGGGATGGCTTTGTCATGGGAGAGGGATCCGGCATCATGCTGCTGGAGGAGCTGGAGCACGCCCTGCAACGAGGGGCCAAGATCTACGCCGAGATTATCGGCTATGGGCTGACCTGTGACGCTTACCACATCACCTCTCCGGCCCCCGGTGGCGAAGGGGCAGCTCGGGCCATTCGTCTCGCCATCAAAGATGCTGGGTTAGAGCCAGAAGCGGTGGACTATATCAACGCCCACGGCACCAGCACCCCCCTCAATGACAGCAACGAAACCATGGCTGTCAAAACAGCGCTGGGGCAGCACGCCCATCACATCGCCATGAGTTCCACCAAATCCATGACGGGACACCTGCTGGGGGGATCCGGAGGAATTGAGGCGGTGGCCACGGTTTTGGCGGTTCATAACGATCGCTTGCCCCCCACGATCAACCTGGAGAACCCCAGCCCCGAGTGTGACCTTGACTATGTGGCCAAAACTAGCCGGGAGCAGGTGGTCAATGTGGCGCTGTCCAACTCCTTCGGGTTTGGAGGACACAATGTGACCTTGGTATTCCGCAAGTTTGTCGGCTGATCAAACGATCAAACAGGGATCCCTGCTCAGACCAACGGGATCCCTACCTTTGTTCTCCAGTGCTCAAGCCATCGCTTTGGCAACACTCTCCGCTTCGGCCTGTTGCTCAGACTTGAGGGTTTTTTCCAATCCCCGCTGCACATCTTCTAGCAAACCGCTCATGGCTTGACGACGATTGCTCTGATACTCTGGCCAACGGCTGGAGACTGAGATGGGATCCCCGATGGTGAGGTGGGCGGATTTGCGACCCAGTTGGGGGGTGCGGCGACCCAACGGATCCTCTCCCTTGATGCGGCTGGCCACTTCCCACAGATGTAGGGTGGTCTCCACCAGTCGTTCTTGAGGGGGGCGTAGATCCACCGTTTGGCCAACGATGCCTGTAAAAGTTTCCGCCAGTCGCATGTGCCAGAGATGCAGATCGGCCTCTTGGGCTAAGCGATCCGCCAGCCCTCGCTCGATGGGGGATAGGGCTTGCAGATCGGGAATATCTGCCCGAAAGATCCGATCCCACCCTGCTTGTTCCACCGCATGGCGGCGTTCCACCAGATTTCCTTTGGCCCCGTTCCCTTTGACTTTCAGTTGCAGGCGGCGCTCGGCTACCTGGAGGGCAACATCTAGCAACCGGGCCAGCCGGATCCGCATGGTTTTGACGGTCTCAGCCAGCTCTGGGAATTGGATCCCTTGGGTATAGCGGGGATCCTCTAGGTGGGGGGCCAGCTCATCAGCATCCACATCG
>JBHJNR010000229.1:0-25131 GCA_050330615.1 Cyanophyceae cyanobacterium | reverse complement strand
GATCCTTCGTCACCCTCTGCGATGAGACTGCTTTGGCAGCAGCCCGCCAAGCTGATCAAGAATTGGCTCAAGGTATCGATCACGGCCCACTGCATGGGATCCCTATCGGGATCAAAGACATTATCGCCACCGCCGATGCCCCTAGCACCGCCAACAGCAATGTGCTCGATCCTGCCTGGGGCCAACGTCCTGATGCCACTGTGGTGCGGAAGTTGCGGCAGGCGGGAGCAGTGATTTTGGGCAAGACCGGGCTGCACGAGTTTGCCCTGGGCTGGCCAGATCCAGAGACTGGTTTTCGCGTCCCCAGAAATCCCTGGGATCTGAGCCGCAGTCCTGGGGGATCCAGTTCTGGGACTGGGGCAGCAGTGGCGGCAGGTGTCTGTCTGGCTGGATTAGGCACCGATACGGGCGGCTCCATTCGCGGGCCCGCCTCCTTTTGTGGCATTTCTGGGCACAAGCCCACCTCTGGGCGAGTCAGTAAAGAAGGCTGTGTTCCCTTGGGCTATAGCCTCGACAATATTGGCCCCATGACTCGGACAGCTCGGGATTGCGCCCTGCTTATGCAGGTATTGTCCGGCTATGACCCTGCCGATCCCTGTTCGGTGGCGGTGCCAGTGCCCAATATGTTGGCCGCACTGACGGGATCCCTGCAAGGGATCAAGGTTGGGGTGCCGATGGACTATTTCTTTTCGGTGCCGGAACTGGATCCAGAGGTGAAAGCATCGGTGTTGGCAGCGGTGGAGGCCATGCGAGCCGCAGGGGCTGAGGTAGTGGAGGTGCAGATTCCTCATGCCGCCGAGGCCACAGCAGCTCAACGGGTGACGATGTTGGCGGAAGCCTATGCCTATCATGAGCCTGATCTGAAGCAGCAGCCCGAGCGCTATGGACGCTACACCCGTGAGGTAATTCGCATGGGGGCTTTCTTCTCCAATACCGATTACATCCAAGCCCAACGGTTGCGGCCTCTGATCCGTCAGGAGTCAGCCCAAGCCTTGCATGGGGTGGATGTATTGATCACCCCCACAATGCTCTCGGGTGCTCCCACCTTTGATAACTACGAGCCCAGCCGGATGATCTTTGCCCCCTCCATGATGGGGATTTGGAATATCACGGGCTTTCCTGCCCTCAGCATCCCCTGCGGGTTTACCTCCCTCGGCTTGCCGATCGGGTTGCAGATCATTGGCCTTCCTTTTGAGGACGCCAAAGTCATGGGGGTGGCGGATGCCTATCAGCAGATCACCACCTGGCATGAGCAGACGCCCCCCTTATTCTTTGATGTTCTTGAATCTAGCCAAGAGGTGGTTTCCGTATGACTGCACCAACCTATGTCTCTCCCACTCCAGTCTCAGCAGCTACCGCCGTCGATGCCCTGTTAGCCACCTCAGGGTTGCCTGTCACAGAGCAGGAACGCGAGGCTCTGATTGCAAACTATCCCCAGATCCGAGCTTTGGGAGATTCCCTTCGCATTGATCCCATTCGCTATGCGGAACCCGCCTTGATCTATGGGGCCGCTGATGGGCTAGTGGGCCAGGATGTCTATCGCTTGCAGCTATTAGAGGCTCTGTTTACCGGGGGCACGACCCCGCCGGAGATCTTGCAACGGGTCAATCCCTTGGTCGAGGGTTTTGAGCAACAACTGGCGACATTGCGTCAGCTTTCCTTGGGTGAAGTTCAGCCGTTTGGCGTCATGTTGGCAGGAGGTGAACACTAATGGATCCTACTCAAATTCGTGCCCTGACCCTGATTGAGGTGCGGGATGCCATTGCCAGAGGAGAATTGACCTCAGAAGCTGCCACCAAAGCGGCACTGGAGCAAGCTCAGCGGTTTGATGCCGATTACGCCCTGTTTATCACCCTCACCCCAGAGCTGGCGATGGAGCAGGCTCTGGCGGCTGATCGGGCTCGCCAACAGGGGCAAAGTCTGGGGCCACTTCACGGGGTGCCCATCACAGTCAAGGACAATATCGACACTGCCGGGATCCTGACCACGGCAGGAGCCAAGGTGTTAAAGGATCGGGTGCCCAGCGAAAACGCGACGGCTGTGGACAAAGTTTTTGCCGCAGGGGCAGTCATGCTGGGTAAGACCAATCTGCATGAGATGGCCCTGGGGGGCACCTCCACCAATCCCCACTACGGGGCGGTGCGCAATCCATGGGATCCCAGTCGAATTCCGGGGGGATCCAGTGGTGGCTCTGCTGCTGCCCAATCGTTGCAGATTGGCTATGCCTCTCTGGGGACAGATTCTGCAGGTTCAGTACGGATGCCCGCCTCCCTCTGTGGGTTAGTCGGATTGAAGCAGACCCACGGCATCGTCAGTCTGAAAGGCTGTGTGCCGACAGGCACCCGCAGCACCGATCACATTGGCCCCATGACACGGACTGTCGCGGATAGTGCTCTGATGCTGTCGGTGATGCAGGGCTATGACCCTGGGGATCCAGATTCGACACCTCGTATACCCGATGCGTATCCGTCCCTTGATAATTTGCAGGGGCTGACAGTCGGGATCCCTGAGACTTATTTCTGGGAAGAACTTGACACTGAGGTTGAAGCAGTCTGCCGGCGAACCGTAGACATCATGCAGGCAGCGGGTGCCCAGCTGGTGCCCGTTGCCTTGGAGACCTTGGACTTAATGCCCTTGGGCCGGTTGATCTCTGCTCCCGAATGGCTGATGTTTCATGAGCCCTATCTGCAAAGTCAGCCCGAAGACTACGGCGAAGACATTCGCTATCGGTTGATGATGGGCCGCTATATGTTGGCCACCGACTATGTGCGGGCGGCTCGGGCTCGTCGTCTGTTTGTGGAGGACTTTAGCCAAGCCTTGCGCCAAGTGGATGTCATGGTCATGCCCACCATGTCGATTCCTGCCCACACTATTGGGGCTACCACCGTTTTTATCGGTGATGTGGAAACCCCTCTGTACAGTTCGGGCAATCCCATGCTGATTCGCAATACCTATGGAGCAAATCAAGCTGGGGTACCTGCGATCTCACTGCCGGCTGGATTCACCTCCCAGAATCTGCCTGTAGGGATCCAGTTTGTGGCGGCAGCATTCCAGGATCACAAGTTGTTGTCCATCGCCAGTGTGATGGAACGCCTCTTGGGGGTCGAGACCACCCCGCCGATTGTGGCTCAGGCCCTAGCTACTGTGTGAGTGCTGGTCAGGATCCCAATGAGTGTGTGTTGGGATCCTGATTTCTTCGTCTGGTTAGATGATCTTCTTTTCTGTTGAGGGTGTTGAGATTTTGAGAAACTTAAGTATTTTTGGAGAAGAGAAGAAGTGGGTTATTCTTCGCAGCATTCTTCTCATGGTTATCTCCACGGTTGAATTTTCAATCATGCAGTCGATGATCCGCTATGTCTCAGGATCCATTCACCCATTTGAATTAGCTTTCTTTCGCATTCTGTTTGGAGTCGTTGCCCTGATTCCAATTGGGATGAAGATGAAATTGCCAATGCTCAACCGCAGTAAGCTCGGGCTCTACGCCTCGCGTGCTGCTCTGAGTTCTGTTGCCATGTCTCTGACCTTTTTGGGTTTGAGCATGTTGCCCTTGGCGGAGGCCACAGCTCTCAGCTTCTCCTCTCCTTTGTTCAGTAGTGTGATTGCGGTCTTTATTCTCAAAGAAACTGCTCATTTTCAGCAGTGGATGGCCTTGGCCTTTGGCTTTATGGGGACACTGGTGATTATTCGACCGGGGTTAGAGATTATCGACCCTGGAGCCGTTGTCATCTTGATCTCTTCGATGGTGGTGGCGTGGGTGGTGATCTTCATCAAGGTCTTATCCCGAACTGAATCCAGTTTGTCCATCACTTTTTACACTGGGATCATGCAGATTCCCATTGTCTTCTTGTTCGCGATCCCGTTCTGGACTTGGCCCAGACCGGATCAATGGATTTGGCTTTTGGCCATTGGTGGACTGGGATCCCTGGGCCAAATCTGTATGACCCAAGCCTATAAACAAGCCGATGTCACAACGATCTTACCTTTTAATTTTTGCAAGTTGATTTGGGCATCTTTAATTGGCTTCTTTATCTTTGCTGAGATCCCCGACCTCTGGACCTGGGTGGGGGGTGCCATGATCTTTATGAGTGGCGCGTTTATTGCCTACCGAGAGGCCAGCCAGAAGAAGACAGTGAGCGTGATTACGTCTTCAGCAGGTGATATTCCCCCTGTGCCGGAGCCTGTTTCATACGGGCGAAGTTAAACGATACTCTTCCTACATTCAAGAACAAAAACTTATGGGATTAGGATCCCGCTAGAGTTAGCCTCCAGCGGGATTTTTATTGTCTAGCATCATGATCAGGGGATGAAGAGTATCAGAATCAAGCAGGATAATTTCAGTAAGTAAAAAGTTTCAAATAAAATCAAAATCTGAAATTAGAGAACGATGGAACTCTCAACCTCTATTCCGGTAGTGCCGATCTAAACAGTAATATTTTTGTCGTCGAAAATGATCCAATGAATACACTTATCCATAAATGAGGAAAATAGATCTAAAAAACTCATATAAAGTAGTTAACATTACAAAACAGAGTGGGGGATCTCTCATACTGGTCATTAAGTTAAGTCTTGGAGAGTTGGGATCACTGTAATCCAGCAGATCACACCTGAAGGACAGAGTTTACCTCGCTCGTTCAGACTCCAGCCCATTCAATTCTGCAACGATTTGAGAGCTCAAGGAGGGGGACAGAACTTAGGTCGGTGATAGGCCATTATCGCCACCACTAAGTGGGATCTAAGATCTTTATGGGATCCCTTTGAACTGTCAACTTAGTGTCAACTTAGACTGTCAACGCTATCTCAAGACTGCTCTAGACGAACGGTGGAAGGCAAGTAAGATACCAACACTGAAATCAGTGCCAGCAGTCCTTCCCCTCAATCTCTATCTTGTGACCCTTTAAGGTCGTCCAGAGTCGACTTTTGCAAAGCCCATTTGTGCACATCAGGGAGTCATCACCATGGTCGCCGCTCAATCTAGCCTTACCCAATCTGGTTCATCCGCTCAATTGGGATCCTCACTGTTGACGGCAGAGGATCTCACCATTGAGATTCCCACCAGGGCGGGCCTGATCTACCCGGTCAATCAAATTTCTTTCACCCTCGAAAAGAAGCAAACCCTAGCGATTTTGGGGGAATCTGGTTCTGGCAAGAGTATGCTCCTCAAGACGATCTTGGGGATCCAACCCTCCAAAGCCCGTGTCAAAGGGACGCTCGAGGTGAGTGGGACAAATGTTTTGAGCCTGTCTCCTCGGGAGCGAGAAGAATTTCGTGGTTCTAAAGTGGCCATGATCTTCCAGAATCCTATGACCGCAATGGATCCCGTCTTTACGGTCGAATATCAAATCGTGGAGACCTTGCGGCGGCATACGCCCATGACCCAAGATGAGGCTGAAAAGCGGGCATTGGAGCTGATGGAGCTGGTGCAGATCCCTTCCCCCAAACAGCGACTCAAGTCTTATCCGTTTGAGATGAGCGGTGGTATGCGGCAGCGGGTGGTGATTGCCATGGCCTTAGCCTGTAATCCTGATCTGTTGTTGGCAGATGAACCTACCACTGCCTTGGATGTGACGGTGCAAGCCAAAGTGCTGGATCTGCTCAAAGAGTTGCAGCAACAGTTGGGTATGAGCATCATCATCGTTACCCATGATGTGGGGGTGGCCGCCGCTATTGCCGATGAGATTGCGGTGATGTACGCCGGACGGATTCTAGAGAAAGCCCCTGTGCGCAAGATCTTCGAAGAGCCAGCTCATCCCTACACCATGGGACTGTTGGAGGCCAATGTCCGCCCCGGTCAAAAAGAGCGGCCTCGGGCTATTCCAGGGTTGCCCCCCAACTTGGCTCGTCTGCCACAAGGGTGCTCCTTTGTGGCTCGCTGTGATCGCGCCACTGAATCTTGCTGGAGCCAAATGCCGACTGAAAGCTACATAGAGCCGGATCATCGGGCTCGTTGTCTGCTGTTGGCTGGCTAACTTCATTATCAGACTCCCTTCCATCGGATTCCAAGCCCTCAGCCCAGGAGTTTCCAAACTGGGTTGAGCGTTTCCTTGCTGAAAGTCAATACAAGTTCTGTCAATACAATTTCTGTTTGACGCAAGCAACAGGATCCCTTCATGAAGAAGGTATCCGCCCCCATCCATCTTTTCAGGGAGATCATGACCTGTGTTGAATCATCAGATTGGTAAATGGGCCTTAATCAGTGGAGCCTTGTTGGTGGGGGGCGGTGCCCTAGGACTGGGATCCCATCTTCCCGCCTTTAGCCCCCAAGCCGTCTACGCCCAAGAAGAGGATCCCAGCTTGGATCGCAGTGGCGAAGGTGGAACGTTGGTGATTGGGATGTCAGCGGGCAATGTGCCTTTCCCGAATACACCTCCCAACGAAGGAGCTGAAGGACGACGCTTTGTTGGCAATATGATCTACGATTCCTTAACCAAACTGAACGAAGATCAGGGTGATGAAGTTCCTACTCCCCAACCTTGGTTAGCAAAGAGTTGGGAGGTATCTGAAGATCAGCGCACCTGGACTTTTCAGCTAGAAGAAGGAGTCATGTTTCATGATGGCACCCCTTTTAATGCCGAAGCTGTAGTGTTTGCTTTTGACAGAACTACGAACCAGGATTTCGAGTATTTTGATTCTGCTTTGTATGGTGCTTCAAGACAATTCACCCAGGCAATCGAATCCTATCGTGCAGTAGACGAATACACACTAGAAATTACAACCTTTGAGCCGTTTTCCTTTCTACCATGGAGTTTAGCTTTCACACTGCTGCCAAGTCCCACCGCTGTTATGGAATATGGCAATGAAGAATATGTGAATCATGCATCTGGTACAGGCCCCTTCAAAATGGTGCGCTATGTAGATGGAGAAGTGATTGAGTTTGAGGCCAACGAAGACTACTGGCGTGGACGTCCAAAGCTAGATCGTATCGTTGCTGTTCCTATGCCAGAGCCCTCCTCAAGGGTAGCGGCACTTCTGTCTGGAGATATTGATTGGGCCGAAGTTCCACCCCCTGATAGTTTGCCTCAGCTGGAAGGTCAAGGCTATAACGTTCTTCTGCGTGAATACCCACATTCCATCATTTTGGGTCTCAATACCTATCGTGAACCCTTTGATGATATTCGGGTCAGACAAGCCCTTCAGTACGCCATTGATCGAGATAGTATGTGCAACATTCTATTGAATGGTGTTTGTACTCCTGCTCATCAATTTTTATACGAAGGACACCCTTGGTACGATCCAGAATTTGGCGATCGCTACCGCTTTGATCCTGAAAAAGCTCGGGAATTATTAGCCGAAGCCGGATATGAGGATAATCTCACCATCCGTATTGCCTATCCCACTGGGGGATCCGGCAATATGTATCCTGGCCCTATGATGGAGTTGATGCAAGCGAACTTCCGAGAAATAGGGGTGACAATGGAAATTTTCCCCCTGGAATGGAATAGTATTATCACTCTCTATCGAACCGGATTTGGGGCACCAGAGAATGATCAATATGATGGGTTCTACTTCTCACCTAACACCCAAACCCCTCTATTTGTGACCAACTTTGATACGATGCGTACGCCTCCCAATGGCTGCTGCAACTCGTATGGATACTCTAGCGAGGTTGTGGATGACCTATTCCAAAGAGCAGCTTTAGAATTTGAACCTGACGCCCAAAATGCCTTGTTACAAGAAGCAATGGGGCAAGTTGCCGAAGACTCTCCCGTTATCTTTGTGGTGCACGATCTCAACCTTAGGGTTTTGGATCCCGATGTGAGAGGGTTCATTCAACCTAAATCCTGGACGGCTGATTTCCTCAATGTTTGGGTTCGCGAATAAGGATTTGAATCTGTGTTGAGGTTGTAGATAGGGCGGGCACTTTGATTGATTAAAACCAAATCGATAACGAGTCTAAATAAATCTGTTTCAAGCAATGAAGCAAGTATTTAGACTGTGGTTTAAAGGTTTGGTAAAGTCATCAAAGTGCTCCAGACAAATAGAACATTCAATGCTATCCTTTGGGGTTTCTCAATGAAGACGTTTCTTAAGCAAAATCTATCCTTCCAAATTGCCTTTTTAGGTTTATTATCGTTAGCCTTTACACAGGGGCCAACAATTTCAATGGCTCAGAGCACTAGCCCAGCTGATGAGACAGGGGGAACACTTACAATCGGCATGTCTGCGGGCAATCTCCCTTATCCCAATACCCCTCCCAATGAGGGATATGAGGGGTATCGTTTTGTCGGTAACAATATCTTTGATGCTTTGGTTCATTTTGATCTCGATCAAGGGGATACGTTGCCAGGGGTGATTCCAGGTCTAGCAGAAAGCTGGGAAGTCTCTGAAGATAATTTGACATGGACTTTTAAGCTTCGAGAAGGTGTTACATTTCATGATGGTACTCCTTTCAATGCAGAAGCCGTAGAATTTGCTTTCGATCGAGTTATTGATCAGGACTTTGAATACTTTGATGCCAGTCTCTATGGTGGAAGTCGAGCATACACCCAAGAGATAGAGTCCTATCAAGTAGTTGACGAATATACATTTGAGATCACAACAATTAGACCTTATGCATTTCTCCTGAGTGATATCACTCACCTCTTCATCCCTAGCCCTACTGTTGTTCAGGAGTATGGAAATGCTGAATTCATTAATAATGCTGTTGGTACGGGGCCATTCCAGATGGTTCGTTATGTAGATGGGGTGGTGATGGAATTAGAAGCTAATGAAAACTATTGGGGGGGAGCCCCCAAGCTAGACAGCCTCGTGTTGCGGCCATTTCCAGAACCATCCTCACGCTTAGCAGCCCTGCAATCAGGTGATATTGATTGGGCTGAAGTTCCACCACCCGATAGTCTGGCTCAATTAGAAGCAGAGAACTACAACATTCAACTCAAGCCGTATCCACACACCATTGTGATGCCGGTTAACACCACACGGGCTCCCTTCGATGATGTCAGGGTACGTCAGGCGCTCCAATATGCCATCGATCGAGAAAACATGTGTGAATCACTCCTCAATGGAGCTTGTATTCCAGCATACCAGTATCTATATGAAGGACACCCTTGGTATGTTCCAGAGTTTGGTAATACCTATGAGAGAGATCTCGACAAAGCTCGCCAACTTTTGGCAGAGGCTGGTTATGAAGATGGGCTGAGTATTCGGATGGCCTATCCCACAGGGGGATCCGGCAATATGTGGCCTGGGCCAATGATGGAATTTATGCAGTCAAACTTTCGAGAGATAGGCGTTGAAATGGAAATTGTTCCGTTAGAGTGGAACAATTTGATTGGTATTGTTCGCTCTGGCTTAGCAACCCCTGAGAATGAGCAATACGATGGATTCTATGTCTCCTGGGGGCAGGTTGCTCCCTCGCAACTATCTCGATTTGCAACCGATCGTATAGCTCCAAATGGATGTTGTAATTCCATGAATTATAGCAACCCTGAACTAGACGCAATTTATCAGGCTGCAAGTGTCGAATTTGATCTGGAAGTGCAGAATCAGCTGTTGCGAGACATGATGACCATTGTGGCAGAAGAATCTCCTTTGATCTTTGTTGTCCATGATCTCAATCTAAGAGTTTTGGATCCTAAAGTTCAAGGTTTCACTCAGCCTCTTCACTGGTGGGCTGCATTCAACAATATTTGGATTGACGAATAGTTGAATGAATCCGAACCAAGTCTTTCATTCTTAAAACTATAGACAAACTTGTCTTTGTTTTAGGTCTTAGGTTTCTAGAGTAAACAAGTTCAACCACACTTCTTGGAGTTCATTAATGAAAACACTGATCAAGCAAGGTCTTGCCTTGCAAATGGCCCTCCTAGCCTCTTTGACGTTTGCCTGCGGACAGAATACGCCAGAACCAACAGCCTCAGTCGATCAAACGGAAAGTGTTGCTGAAGAGACAACAACAACAGAAGAAATGGATCCCGCATTGGATCGGGATGGAGAAGGAGGCACCCTGACTATTGGGATGTCAGCAGGCAATATTCCCTATCCAAACACTCCACCCAATGAGGGCTATGAGGGCTATCGATTTGTTGCCAATAATATCTATGATGCACTCACAGCATTTGATCTGGATCAAGGGGAAGAAGTACCTGCCGTCATTCCAGGACTGGCAGAAAGATGGGAACTAGCTGATGATCAGGTTACATGGACTTTCTATCTACGAGAGGGAGTAACTTTTCATGATGGCACCCCATTTAATGCTGAGGCTGTTGAGTTTCAGTTCAATCGGGTAAGTAATGAAGATTTTGAATATTTTGACCCAAATCTATATGGCGGTTATCGAACTTATACTCAAGAGATCGCATCTTATCGTGTGATTGATGAGTACACCTTTGAGATCACTACCGTTCGACCTTTCTCGTTTTTCCCAGAAGATATGGCTCATATAAAATTTCCGAGCCCCACTGCTGTAATGGAATATGGAAACGAAGAATATATCAACCATGCTTCTGGAACTGGCCCCTTCAAGGTGGTTAACTATGTCGATGGTGAGGTTTTAGAACTTGAAGCTAATGAGGACTATTGGGGTGGTCGACCCAAGTTAGATACTCTAGTATTAAGACCTTTTGCAGAACCAGCCTCACGTCTAGCTGCTCTTCTCTCCGGCGATATTGATTGGGCGGAAGTTCCACCTCCTGATGCTTTAAGCCAGCTTTATGACCAAGACTTTAATGTCCTACTGCATCCCTACCCTCACACCATTGTTCTAGCTATCAATCACAATCAGGAGCCATTTAATGATCTCAGAGTTCGCCAGGCTTTGCAATATGCGATAGATCGCGAGAGCATGTGTGATTCACTTCTTAATGGTGCATGTATCCCAGCCTATCAATATATCTATGAAGGGCATCAGTGGTACGACGAAGAATTTGGAGATACTTATGCTCGAGATCTGGATAAAGCCAAAGAGCTTTTAGCTGAAGCAGGTTATGCAGATGGCTTAACTATTCGCATGGCTTATCCCACAGGAGGTTCTGGCAATATGTGGCCCGGCCCCATGATGGAATTGATGCAAGCAAACTTTAAGGAAATTGGCGTTGAGATGGAAATCGTTCCTCTGGAATGGAACAATATCATCGGAATGGCGAGAGCTGGTGTTGATTCTCCTGAATATCGAGATCAGTATGATGGATTCTTCATCTCCTGGGCATTCATTGCTCCTTCACAGCTGACGCGGTTTACAACCCCTCGTATTCCTCCTAACGGTTGCTGCAACTCAATGCATTACAGTAGTGCAGAAACTGATGCCTTACATGATCAGGCTGTGGCTACTTTTGATCAGGAAGAACGAGATCAGCTACTGAGCCAAATGATGGGTCAAGCAGCAAGAGATTCATCTGTAATTTTTGTGGTTCATGACCTAAATCTTCGAGTCCTCAACCCAGATGTTCGTGGATTTATTCAACCTAAATCCTGGTGGGCAGATTTCACTCAAGTTTGGGTCAGAGAATAACATGGCTCGACTCAATCTCTAGCCGGTAGATTCCTCGTCGCTCTGCGGCAAAGATGACAAACTGTAATCCGAAACTCTAGTGTCGGCAGCAGATCTTATTCCATACCCCGCTGCTTGCGGCGGGGTTCCTTAATTAGTCTCTGGATTGACTTTGTACAATATTTGGTGCTAACTCATGACTAGGAGATCTCCCACTTTAGGCTGGCTTGCCTTGTCGGCAGCAGCATTAGTAATGGCAACATTTGGTGGAGCAGTTCTATCACAGCCTTCCACAACAGCAGAGGAAGAAAGAGGTGGAACGTTAACCATCGGATTGTCGGCAGGTAATATTCCTTATCCCAATACTCGTCCGACCGAGGGGTATGAAGGAATGCGCTTTGTCGGGATCCAACTGTATGATGCCCTCACGGTTTTCAACTTAGAGCAAGGCGATACAGTTCCTGTTCCTGGGCCAGGATTAGCCGAGAGTTGGGAGACCTCTGAAGATGGATTGACCTGGACATTCAAATTACGAGAAGGTGTCACCTTCCATGATGGAACTCCCTTTAATGCTGAAGCAGTCATTTTTGGTCTAGATCGAGTAATTGATCAGGAATTTGAGTATTTTGACCCCAACATGTATGCTTCCACCCGAAATAACACTTTTCGGATAGCTTCCTATGAAGCTCTTGATGAGTTTACTGTTGCTATAACTACCGAGATTCCTTATGCCTTCTTGCTTTGGGATCTGACTCATATTCTCTTCGCAAGTCCAACTACTGTCCAAACGTATGGAGTCGAAGACTATGTGAATAACCCTGTGGGGACTGGCCCCTACAAAGTCGTAGAATATGTGGATGGCGAAGTACTAGAGATGGAGCCCAATCTTGACTATTGGAGGGATCCACCGCTTTTGGATCGGCTGGTCTTACGCCCATTCCCTGAACCAAATTCTCGCTTGGCGGCTTTACTGTCAGGCGATATTGATTGGGCAGAAGTTCCACCCCCTGATTCCTTACAACAGCTAGAAGCTCAAGGATTATCAATCCTGCTGAAGGAGTATCCGCACACGATTATTTTAGCGATGAACCTGTACAAAGAACCCATCAATGATGTTCGGGTTCGGCAGGCTCTGCAATATGCTATTGATCGGGAAAATATGTGTGATGCCCTATTGAATGGCGTCTGTGTACCCGCCTATCAATATCTCTATGAAGGACATCCTTGGCACGATCCTGAATTTGGCGATACTTATGCGCGAGATTTGGATAAAGCCAAAGCGTTGTTAGCTGAAGCAGGTTACCCTGATGGTTTTGATATCCGAATTGCTTATCCCACTGGCGGCTCTGGAAATATGTGGCCTGGGCCCATGATGGAGTTGATTCAAGCCAACTTTAAAGAGATTGGGGTCAATTTGGAATTAGTTCCCTTAGAGTGGAACAACATTATCGCGATGTACCGACAGGGGTTCATTGCTCCCGAAAACCAAAGCTTCGATGGGCTTTATATTTCCCTTGCCCCCATGGTTCCCACAGGATTAGCTAACTTCTACAGTGGTCGGATCCCACCAGAGGGCTGCTGTAACAATACAGGCTACACCAATGAAATGGTGGATGAACTCTATGAGGCAGCTGAGAGTGAATTTGATGTGGATCAGCAAAACGCTTATCTCAGACAGATGATGTCTCAGGTGGCTGAAGATTCCCCCTATCTCTTCGTCGTTCATGATCTCAATCTTAGAGTTCTATCACCTGATGTGGAGGGGTTTGTGCAACCTCGCTCCTGGTGGGCTGATTTGAGGAGTGTTTGGGTTTCTGAGTAGTTGCTGAATTCTGTTTTGTCCACCTGTTAATTGAGGAATAAGCCTTATGATGTTCTACCTTGTCGCCAGACGTGTTCTGGCAACGATCCCCGCCCTGTTAGGGGTTTCGATTGTGGTTTTTATCTTGCTCAACGCCCTACCAGGGGATCCCTTGGTGGGTTTGCTAGCTCCTGATGCCACAGAAGCAGATCGCCAAGTTCTGGCTGAATCACTGGGCCTAAATGATCCCTTGCCTGTTCAATATATCAATTGGCTTTTTGGAGTCTTTCAAGGGGATCTAGGACAGTCTTTTTCTAGAGCTCGACCAGTTACCACCATCCTTGTTCCAGCCTTTAGAGCAACGATGGCCCTCGCTTTGTCTGCTGCCATTTTAGGCATTGTCACAGGCATGATATTGGGAACCATTGCTGCCCTCAAACCCGGCGGTATTATCGATCGAGGGGTGGGAATTTTCTCCATGACTGGTTTGAGTGTTCCTTCCTACTGGCTTGCTATTCTGCTAATCATCGTTTTTGCCAGTCAACTCAAGATTCTCCCTGCTGCTGGTATGGCCCGAGAAGGCTCTGGTTTGCTCAACTTCTTTCGGCATTTAATTTTGCCTGCAATTGCTAATGCAGCTGTAACAGTTGGCCTTACCGCTCGTACTACCCGAGCTAGTCTGATCGCCACCTATGGAGAAAACTTTGTCACCACATTGAGAGCTAAAGGATTGAAGGCCACCCAGGTCTTGGTGCATGTTTGGAAGAATGCAGCCCCAGCTGTGATGACTGTGGCGGGCTTGCAAATCGGCTATCTGTTTGGCGGATCGGTATTGGTTGAACCGATTTTCTCCTGGCCTGGATTGGGATCCGTGATTTTTCAGGCGATTTCTTCTAGAGATCTGCGGGTGGTACAAGCTTGCGTTTTGGCGATTGCCATCACGTTTGTAGTGGTGAATCTGATCGTAGATTTGCTACAGATTACGGTCAATCCTCGCCTCCGCAGAGGTTAATCACACTGAACCCATTTGATTTGAATCCTGAATCTGTTGATCACTAAAGTGACTAGTTCTAGAAGGAGACTGAGATGACCCAAGCAATGGCTGAGCTCAAACAGGAAATAACCATTGAGCCACGCTCCTATTACCGGGAGGCAATCGATAAGCTGATCCGCCGACCTGCTGCCGTGATCTCGGTGAGCATATTACTCCTCTTGATTCTGGGGGCTATTTTTGCTCCTCTTTTGACCAGCTATAGCCCAATAGCTGGCAACATTGCAGTGCGCTTGGTTTCTCTGGGATCCCCCGATCACTTCTTGGGAACCGATGAGCAAGGCCGAGACATGTTTTCTCGCCTACTCTACGGGGGCAGATTGTCCTTATTGGTAGGGATCCTCCCGGTTGCCATCGCCACTATCTTGGGCACAATGATTGGCTCCATTTCAGGATATGTCAAAGGCCCGCTCGCCGGACTTTTGATGCGTCTGATGGATATGTCCTACGCTTTTCCCGCTGTGATTTTGGCTATCGGCATCACCGCCGCCCTCGGCCCTGGGATGAAAAACTCGATTATTGCTATCGCTATCGTTTTCACTCCACCCATCGCTCGGGTGGCAGAAGGGGCGACCAAACAGGTGGTGGTTCAGGAATATGTGGAAGCTGCTCGGATTAGTGGAGCCTCCAATATCCAAATGGTGATGACCCAAGTGCTGCCCAACATCATCGGCACAGTTTTGGTCTACTCCGCTGGCTTGTTTGGGGTCAGCATCGTGCTGGGATCCGGTTTGAGCTTCTTGGGTCTGGGTGCAGCACCTCCAACTCCGGAGTGGGGTTACATGCTCAGCACCTTGCGGGGATCCATGTATGTGCAGCCAGTGGTGGTGGCTCTACCCGGATTCTTCATCTTCATCACCTCTATCGCCTTCAACATCTTGAGCGATGAGATCCACGATGCCCTTGATCTGCACGAGATGTAGGTTCTAAGCACTTACTTCAACGTATTTGGGCCTCAACATTTATGGGATGGGCTTGCCTATCCCTAAAGAAATCTACCGGAGCATTTTAGTCATGACAGCACTTGGTTATTCCAACCAGATTGAGTCCAATACTCAATCTCCCACCCTGCTCAAGGTTCGTAACTTAGGCAAAGGCTTCCCAGTCACAATGGGCTTGTTTAAGTCAGGCCGTGTCTCAGCCGTGGAGGATGTTTCCTTTGATGTCAAAGAGGGAGAAACCCTGGGCATTGTCGGAGAATCTGGCTGTGGCAAATCCACAACAGCCCGACTGCTTTTGAGGCTGATTGAGGCGGATAGCGGCCTGATTGAATTTGGGGGTCAGAATCTCAAAAATCTGACTTCGGTTGAGCGCAAAGAGATCCGTCGCAACATGCAAATGGTGTTCCAGGATCCCTATTCCGCTCTCAACCCGCGCATGACCATCAAAGACAACATTGCCTTTCCGATGCGGGTGCATCGTTTTCCAGAAGAAACCATCCGCACCTCAGTCTTTGAATTGATGGAACAGGTGGGCTTGCACACCAACTATGCCTCCTACTACCCCAGCCAGCTCAGTGGTGGCCAATTGCAACGGGTCAATATTGCCCGCGCCCTTGCCCTCAAGCCTCGCTTGGTCATCTGTGATGAGGCAGTGGCGGCCCTGGATAAATCCATTCAGGCTCAGGTGTTGAACCTCCTCAAGGATTTGCAGAAGGAATTTAATCTCACCTATATCTTCATCAGCCACGATCTCAATGTTGTTGAATACATGAGCGATCGGGTTTTGGTGATGTATCTGGGGCAGGTGGTGGAGACCTGCGATGCCGAGGAGCTCTACCAGAATCCGCTGCACCCTTACACCAAGCTATTGTTGAAGGCGATCCCCGATTTAGATTTTGACAAGGCCATTGAAGCCGTGAAAGCGGTCAAAGGAGATCTACCTAGCCCGCTCTATCCGCCCCCAGGCTGCCGTTTTAGCACCCGCTGCCCGGATGCGATGGAGGTTTGCAGTCGAATTCAGCCTGCCTTTAGACAACCCGTCCCTGGTCACTCTGTTGCTTGCCACCTGTATGAGTAGCTGATTGAGATAGGCGATTCTCTCTTCCTCACCATCCCGGTTGTCTTCATTCCATTTATCGTTTCTCAGCTCAGGATAGTAGGGTTTTGTTCTCAAAAGTTGTTTCAGGGTTGCCACGGAAGCCACAGTCGTGGATCCTCGTGGTAGAAATATTGACAGCAGTTGCTTTTGGAGCCATTCTCCAATTGGCTGTGGGTCGGATTGGTTGGTTGTTTGGAGGCATGATGGCAGGGTTAGTGGTCTTTATCGGCCACAAACGGATCTATAGCCAAGCCGCCAATCCCAGTCGGTTTAACCGTACCATCGGACAAATGTTGGTGGGATTAGCCATTGGCTACTCCATGTCCGAAAGCGATTTGGGTCAGTTGGCAGGGGAATTCCCCATCTATATCTTTCTCACCCTTTTTGCCATCGGCAGTGGCATTGTCATCGCCTTCATGTATGCCAGACGCTATAACATCAACCTGCTCACCTCACTGCTGGCGACGATGCCCGGTGGGGTGTCAATTATGGCGACTGTAGCGGCAGAATATGACAAAGATGTCATGTTGGTCAGCACACTCCAACTGGCTCGGATTTTGTCTGTGGTGGTGGTCATCCCCTTATGGGTCAATATGACTGCCTTTCAGGAGAATCTCTCAGGGCTAGAACCCGAAATTGTGATGGAGCTGGGAAGGGTTATTCTCTTAGTTTTTGTCGCCATCGTTTGTGCCGCAGTGGGATCCTTTTTGGCTCAACTCTGTCGGATCCCGGTGGCCCCGATGTTTGGATCCATGATCTCAGGCTTGGTCTTTGGTAGCGTTTTGACCCAACTCCCCGCTCAGTGGGCTGCTTTTACCTTGCCTGCCCTGGTGATTGTCAGCGGACAAATCTTGATGGGAACCAGTATTGGGGAGGCCATGAGCAAGCAACCTGTCACCGACTGGCGTGTCTTGATCGGTGCCCTCCAGGTGATTGCCTTAACCCTAGTGGCTGGGGTGCTTTCCGCTGCGCTGATCAAAGTTTTCACCTCTTGGAGTTGGTTGACCTGCATTTTGGCGACGGCCCCAGGGGGTGCCTCTGAGATGGTGATTATCTCCTTAATCTTTGATCAGAATAATGTTGGCTCGGTGACCAGCTCACACTTGGTACGCCTGATGGCTATCAATGGTCTTTTACCTCTCTGGATCCTGTTGTTTCGCTATTTAGATCGCCGCTTTCCCATGGGGGATCCTGGAATTGCTCAATAACGGTTCTATCTTGATTAGCTCATCAAATCACTACCCTTCTTTGGGTATATCTAACGGTTTTTGAGAATGCTAAGCGACAGTCAAATCCTTGGCATTCTTGCGCTGTCTTTTGCCTTTAACCATTAACAAACCTACTCAAGTTTCATTCGATACTCATAAGCAAAAACAATAGTCTTATCGAAGAGTTTTATAGCATCAGACCTCCCTATTGCTAGGAACGAAAAGCCTTTCTATAACAGCCCTAAGTGCCATAACTAACGGTGTTAGTCGATACAGAATAATAAAGGGTTTGCATCTATAATCTGATACGAGCGGAAAGCAGGAACAAGTTAGATCTCATTGATTGAATTACATTTCCTTGAGCTGTATTGAAGTTCTATTCTCGTTGTGGGTTATCAATCTCCTGCTGGAGTGGTGATTGCAATGCTCGACTAAGTAAGGTTTGATTCAACACTTTCTCAATTCAAAGTGAGTCTATTATGGTTGCGACCACAAGCTTAGATCTGGCCTATTTGACAGCGGTTGAAGCCGGTCAACTGTTTCGCAAGGGATCCCTTTCCCCGGTGGAGTTGACGGAGTTCTACCTCAAGCGGATTGATGACCTCAATCCCTCCCTCAAGGCCTATATCACCCCGACCCCAGAGCTGGCCTTGGAGCAAGCCAAAGCAGCAGAGGCAGCCATCCAACAGGGGGATCCTCGGCCTCTATTAGGGATCCCAATTGCGCATAAGGACATCATCCTGACCGATGGCATCCGCACCACTGGCGGCTCAGCCGTTTACAAAGACTGGATCCCTGACTTTACCGCCACAGCCATTGAGAAGCTGGCGGATGCGGGCATGGTGATGTTGGGCAAGCTTTCCACCAACGAATTTGCCTTTGGTCTCAGCACCGATGATCACCCCTTTCCGCCCGCCCGTAACCCCTGGAACTTGGAACGGATCCCTGGTGGATCCTCCAGCGGCTCCGGTACGGCTTTGGCGGCTGGACTGACGATTGGCGCCTTGGGTACCGATACGGGTGGCTCTATCCGTAACCCTGGCGCGTTGAGCGGTATTGCTGCCCTCAAGGCCACCTATGGGCGCTGTAGCCGTTATGGGGTGCTCTCCCTCTCGTGGAGCATGGATCACATCGGCCCGATGGCGCGTACCTGCGAAGATGCGGCCCTGATGCTGCAAGCCATGGCAGGCTATGACCCCAAGGATCCCGCTTCTGCCACAGTGCCGGTGGGCGACTACATCACCGACCTCAAGGCTGGAGTAAAGGGCTTGAAACTCGGGGTGATCAAGTCCATGTATGAGGCCACCGCTACTCCTGAATCAGTGGCGGCTTTTGATCAAGCAGTCAAGGTGCTATCAGAGTTGGGGGCTGAGGTTTCGGTTGTAGAGATCAAGAGCTTGGCTCAGCTGGAGACGTCTCGCATCGCCATCCATGCTGAGGCCTATGCCTACCATGCCCATACCCTGCAACACTCGCCTCAGCTCTACCCGGCAGACCTGAGACATCGGTTCTTGATGGGGGGATTGTACTCAGCCCAGGAGTATATCGATGCCCAGCGGGCTCGCCTCACCATCCGCAATGAAGTGGATGCCCTCTTTGAGGACTTTGATGGGTTGCTCTCTCCCACCTACGGAGCCACAGCCCCCACCTTTGCCGATGCCCACCGCATGACCTTCGGGTTCCGTCCTGGCTACACCCAACTGTTCAACACCACCGGACAGCCTGCCATCACCGTCCCTTGTGGATTTGGGGCCGATGGCTTGCCCCTCAGCTTACAAATTGCCGGCCGTGCCTTTGATGAGGCCATGGTGTTGCGGATTGCCCACGCCTACGAACAAGCCACCCCTTGGCACCTTGAGCGCCCCTCCCTCTGAGTTCTGTTGCAACGGGTGGAAGACAAACATCCCAAAGACCAAGTGTGATTAAGTCTCTCTTGACCATCTGTGGTTCTTTCTCCACCCACTCTTCCCCTTGACCCCTGCTATGAGGATCCATCATGACTGTTGCTACTTCCAGAGATCTGGACTTTCTCTCTATTTCAGAAGCGGGATCCCTGTTCCGCAGCAAAAAGCTCTCGCCGGTTGAGCTGGTTCAGTCGCATCTGGCCAAGATCGAAAAGACTCAACCCACGATCAATGCCTTTATTACCATCCTGGCAGACCTAGCTCTTGAGCAGGCCAAGGCCGCTGAACAGGCGATCCAAGCCGGGGATACTCGGCCCCTGTTAGGGATCCCAATCGGTTACAAAGACATCTACATGACGGCTGGGATCCTCACCACAGCGGGATCTGCAGTTCATGCCAATTATGTTCCCCCCATCACCGCCACCACGGTGACCAAACTGGAGGAAGCTGGCGCGGTAACGCTGGGTAAACTGGCCACCCATGAGTTTGCCGCAGGTCTTTCCACCGAAGACCATCCCTTTCCCCCCGCCCACAACCCTTGGAATCTCGATCATGTGCCAGGGGGATCCTGCAGTGGATAGGGAGCAGCCCTGGCGGCAGGATTGGCCATCGGCACCCTGGGCACCGATACGGGTGGCTCGATTCGCTGGCCTGGGGCTGCTTGTGGCATTGCCGCCCTCAAGCCCACCTATGGTCGGTGCAGCCGCTACGGGGTATTTACCCTGTCCTGGAGCCTAGATCACACCGGCCCCATGGCTCGCAACTGCGAAGATGTGGCCCTGATGCTCAATGCCTTGGCGGGCTATGACCCCAAGGATCCCGCTTCCGCTAATGTCCCCACCGAGGACTATGCTGTCCCCCTCAAATCTGGGATTGCCGGTTTGAAACTGGGGGTGCTCAAGTCTTGGTATGAAGGCAAGCTGGCCTCGGATGAATTCAAGGTGATGGCTGAAGCAATCAGCGTCTTCAAGGATCTGGGGGCTGAGATTGTTGAGCTGGATCTGCCCCATGTTGAACTGATAGACAGCGCTTGGATCATCAGTATGGCGGAGGCCTATGCCTACCATGCCAAAGATCTGAAGGAGACCCCCCAGCTCTACCCAGGGCCATTGCGCAATCGCTTTAAGACGGGTGGCTTGTTCACCGCCGAAGAGTACATCAATGCTCAACGGGGTCGGGCCATCTTTAATGCTGGCGTCAAAGGCCTGATGAAAGAGGTGGATCTGTTGATCTCCCCCACCTGGGGAGCCGCCGCCGCCTCTTTTGCTTCGATGTATGCCAAGCCCCTGCAACCCCCTGGCTACAACTTCACCCGGGCCTTCAATATGACGGGATCCCCGGCTTTGAGCGTCTTGTGTGGCTTCAATGACCTCCAGTTGCCCGTGGGCCTCCAAATCATCGGTCGCGCTTTTGATGAAGCCACCGTGTTGCGGGCGGGCCATGCCTACGAACAGGCCGCCGGTTGGTTGAGCCATCACCCTCAAGTTTGAGCCTATCGCTCACAAGTTTGAGGAGGGGATCCCAGCCTCAATTGAATGATCGCCTGATGGCCGTCCTCCTCCTCATTTGCGTCACACCTCACATCAGGTTGTTGACCTCATTGTTCACAGTTCATTCTTTTTAAGGAGATTCTCATGATTCCTGCAACCATCACTGCTGATATCGTCAAAGCCCGCGCCAAATTGGCTGGCATCACCCTGGATGAAACCTATATCGACGACCTGACCAAAATGATGGAAACCGCCATCGCCCCTCTGCGCACAGTGGATCCCGAAACCTTTAAGTGGGTGGAACCTGCCGTCACCTTTGATGCCTACAAGCCTGACTGATCCGCTCCCGACCCTTTCCTTACCCAGCGTTAGCAAGGAGCCCTGCATATGCCCACTCAAACCGTCGATCTGGCCTATCTATCAGCCGCAGAAGCGGGCCAGCTGTTTCGCAAGCGGGAGCTATCTCCCGTAGAGCTAACCCAGGCTTTGCTGAAGCGGATTGAAGCAACCCAACCGACTCTTCAGGCGTTTATCACCGTTACCGAAGAGTTGGCTCTGGAGCAGGCTAAGGCCGCAGAAGCCGCTATTCAACAGGGGGATCCTCGGCCTTTGCTAGGGATCCCGATTGGCCATAAGGACATCATCCTGACCGAAGGGATCCTGACCACCGGTGGGTCGGCCCTGTTGCAGGACTGGATCCCGGATAAAAACGCCGAGATGGTGACCCGGTTGGATGCCGCAGGCATGGTGACGCTGGGTAAGCTATCGACCTTTGAGTTTGCCTCCGGTCTGTCCACCTTGACCGACCACCCTTTCCCCTCGGCTCGCAACCCCTGGAACCCTGACCATGTTCCGGGTGGATCCTCCAGCGGCTCTGGTGCTGCGCTGGCAGCGGGTTTGACGGTGGGGGCCTTGGGCACCGATACGGGTGGCTCGATTCGCTGGCCCGGAGCTGCGTGTGGCATTGCCGCCCTCAAGCCCACCTATGGCCGCTGTAGTCGCTATGGAGTGCTAAGCCTATCTTGGAGCCTCGATCACATTGGCCCGATGGCGCGTACCACCGAGGATGTGGCCCTGATGCTGGAGGTGATGGCGGGCTATGACCCCAAAGATCCCGCTTCCGCCACTGTGCCGGTGGGTGACTACACCTCCCAGCTCAAATCGGGCGTCAAAGGTCTCAAGCTGGGGGTCTTGCGCTCTTGGTATGAGGCCAACTCTACCCCCGAGGTGCTGGCTGCTATGACCGAGGCCCTCCAGGTGCTGACGGATCTGGGGGCAGAACTGGTGGATGTGGAGATTCCTCATCTGGACTTGATGGACGGAGCCACCCTGATCAGCTTGGCGGAGGCCTATGCCTACCATGCCAAAGATTTGAAGGAGCACCCAGAGCTATACCTGAAGCCGTTGCAAAACCGCTTCAAGGTGGGGGGATTGATCAGTGCCGAAGAGTATCTCAATGCTCAGCGGGCTCGCTCCATCGTCAAGGCTGAGGTGGACGGGATCCTGAAGGGGGTCGATGCTCTGATCAGCCCCACCTGGGGAGATGAGGCGATCTCATTCGAGAAATACTACCAAAACCATGCGGTGACATTTCCCGGCCCTTCTTTCACCCGCCTGTTCAATGTGACGGGATCCCCTGCCATCTCGATTCCTTGCGGGTTTGGCTCCCAGGGCTTGCCGTTGGGTCTTCAGATCGCCGGGCGGGCCTTTGATGAAGCCACCGTTCTGCGGATCAGCCATGCCTATGAGCAGGCCACCCCCTGGCACCAAAAGCATCCTTCTATCTAGGGATCCCATCCCTGCTTAGGATTGCCCTGTTGAGGGTGCCTTCGTTGCTATCTGTTCTTTACTTCACGAGAGACACCATGAGTCCAGGCCCTTTTACCGTTGAGACCCTGAAAGAACGCGCCGCTTTGGCCGGGATCCCTTTTGACGAAGAGTATCTCGAAGATCTGGCCTCCACCATTGAAAAAGCCCTTGCTCCCCTGCGGGCATTGGATCCCGAAGAATTCAAGTGGGTGGAACCTGCCGTCAGCTTTGACGCGTTTAAACCCTAAAACTGCTGCCTCAGACACTTGCTTATTGGGCAGCTGCTTCAGTTCGCTGCCCCCTCGATTAGACTCACTTTTTGGAGAATACTGAATGCCAGCCACCGTTGCCACGGATCTGGCCTACCTCGGCATTGCTGAGGCGGGTACCCTCTTTCGAGAAAAGAAGCTCTCACCCGTAGAGCTAACTCAATTCCACTTGGATCGGATTGCCGCACTGAATCCCACACTGCGGGCCTACATCACCGTCACGGGCGATATCGCTCTGGAACAGGCCAAAGCGGCTGAACTGGCGATCCAGGCTGGGGATTCTCGGCCCCTACTCGGGATCCCGATGGCCCACAAAGACATCTACACCACCGCTGGGATCCGCACCACAGGCGGCTCTGCGGTCTATGAGCATTGGATCCCATCCATCACGGCTGCCACCATCACCAAACTGCATGATGAGGCGGGTGCCGTCAATCTAGGTAAGCTCTCCACCCACGAGTTTGCCTATGGCCTATCCGATGAAAATCACCCCTTCCCACCTGCTCGTAACCCCTGGAATCTAGACCATATCCCTGGCGGATCCTCTAGTGGTTCCGGTGCGGCTATCGTCTCCGGCATGGTGATGGCGGCAACTGGCTCCGATACCGGCGGTTCTATTCGGGGGCCTGGGGCTTTCTGTGGTATTGCTGGCCTCAAGCCCACCTATGGCCGCTGTAGTCGGGCTGGGGTGTTGACCCTCTCCTGGAGTTTGGATCACACCGGCCCGATGGCTCGCACTACTGAGGATGTCGCCCTCATGCTGGGGGGCATGGCAGGCTACGATCCTCAAGATCCGGGTTCGGCCGCTGTACCTGTGGGGGATTACACCGCCACCCTCAAGAGTGGCGTCAAGGGTATGCGCATGGGTCTATTACGCTCTTGGTATGAGAAGACGGCTGAGCCCGAGATGATCGCGGCGATGAATGAAGCCGTTAAAACCTTGCAGGGTCTAGGGGCTGAAGTGGTGGATATCGAGATCCCCCACATGGATATGATCCCTTCCATCATGCTGATCTTGACGGCAGAAGCCTATGCCTATCACGCCGCCACCCTCAAGGCCACCCCGCATCTCTATCCCGATCTGTTGCGGCATAAGATCCTAGCTGGAGGGTTGTTCTCGGCTGAGGAATACATCAACGCCCAGCGGGTTCGCCAAATGCTGAAGCAGGCTACCTTGAATGCCCTCAAAGATGTGGATGTGCTGCTCTCCCCCACCAAGGGAGGCTCCGCCACCAGCTTTGCAGAGTCCTATGAACTCACGAATAAGCAGCCGTCCTACACCCAGTTCGGCAATATGACCGGGTTGCCTGCCTTGACCATCTCCTGTGGGTTTGACTCTAAGCATCTGCCTCTGGGGCTGCAGATCATGGGCCGTCCGTTTGAGGAAGCTACTGTGTTGCAGGCGGGCTACGCCTACGAACAAGAGGCGGGCTGGTACAAGCAACATCCCTCGATCTAGCTCTTGCCCAATCAATGGAGGCAGAGCGGTACCGGGAATCGATCCTTGTGGATTATTCCTACCGCCCTGCCTCCTTCCTAGGCAAATGCTGAACCGATCCCAATCATCAGCACTCCCTTATTTGAATCGTTCTTAATGGTTAGGAGATAACTCAATGCCAGCTACCGTTGCTACGGATCTGGCCTACCTCGGCATTGCTGAGGCGGGTACCCTCTTTCGAGAAAAAAAGCTCTCACCCGTAGAGCTCACTCAATTTCATTTGGATCGGATTGCTGCGCTCAATCCCACCTTGCGGGCCTACATCACCATCACGGGTGATCTGGCTTTGGAGCAGGCCAAAGCGGCTGAACTGGCGATCCAATCTGGGGATCCCCGGCCCTTGTTAGGGATCCCGATGGCCCATAAGGACATCTACACCACCACTGGGATCCGCACTACAGGTGGCTCTGCGGTCTATGAGCATTGGATCCCATCCATCACGGCTGCCACCATCACCAAACTGCATGATGAGGCGGGTGCCGTCAACCTAGGTAAGCTCTCCACCCACGAGTTTGCTTCAGGCCTTTCCACTGAAGACCATCCCTTTCCCCCCGCCCGTAATCCTTGGAACCTGGAGCATATCCCTGGAGGCTCTTCCAGTGGGTCGGGCACTGCCATTGCCTCAGGTATGGTGAT
>JBHJNR010000228.1:0-2922 GCA_050330615.1 Cyanophyceae cyanobacterium | reverse complement strand
GGATCTGAGTGCTGGCCGCACCATAGGGAGGACGGATATATCGATCCCCGACGGCGATGTAGGCGATGACCAGGATCCCTAGCAGGGGAACTAATTGCTTAAAGCGGGATCGCTGTTTTCGTATTTTAGAGGTCATGACTCGGGATCCTGTGGTAGCGAATAGCTGACTAAGGAGGGAGGGCTTTTGCGGTTAGCTCATGAATTCTTGATAGTCAGGAGAGCAGGGACAGCTTATAATATGTCGCCACTATCTTTCTTGTAATGTACCCAGACCTAGCCTTGCAAACCTCAGCTACCCATGCCTGAATCTGGAACTTTTTGGGGGGTCAGTGTGGGCACCGGGGATCCCGAGGGCTTGACCCTCAAAGCCCTGCGGATTCTGCAATCGGTGCCGGTGATCACGGTGCCCCATAATCCACAACGGGGATCCAGTCGGGCCTACGACATCATCAAAGACCAGATCCCTGCCCGCCTGTTTGGGGATTCTGGCGCTTCAGGCCCAGTCTTGCCGTTCCTCGGCATCCAACCGCAACGAGTCATCCCCCTTGATCTCCCGTTTACCCAGGATCCCCAGGCTCTGGCAACAGCTTGGCAGGTGGCAGCAGACCTGATTGGGGGCTATCTCCAACAGGGGGAAGATGTGGCCTTTGCCTGTGAAGGGGATGTCGGGTTGTACAGCACCTTTGGCCATTTGGCTGATGCGGTGCGACGGCAGGATCCCGACTGTGTCATCGAGCGGATCCCTGGGGTCTGTTCTCCATTAGCGGCTGCGGCAGCTCTGGGGATCCCGCTGGGGGTGGTACAGGACAAAATCGCCATCTTACCCGCCATGTATCACGGGGATGAGTTGACGCAGGCTTTGGACTGGGCAGAGGTGGTGGTCTTGATGAAGGTGAAGGCGGTCTACCAACAGGTCTGGGATCTCTTGCAGCAACGGGACTTACTCGACCAAGCTTCCTTGGCGCTGGAGGTGGGGGGATCCCAGCAACAGCTTTGGTCTGGGTTGCGAGGCCAGCGAGACTTGCAACTGCCTTACTTTGCCATTTTGATCATCCGCACCCATCCCCCCCAACCGGGGACACAATGAGAAGATACCCCGAGCGCCATTCGCCTTTCGTTAACTGGGATAACTTTAGTTGGGATAATTGCTGTGCCACCACAAGACCTCAATCAAGACTTGGCAAGTAACGATATATTTGGATCGTTCAGTGAGTTGCTCAGCCATCTGTCTCCTCCCCCAACCTCCTCTGGTTTTGATAGCCAGCATCCACCGGATCCCACTCTGATCGATGCCTGTGTCCACTGTGGGTTTTGTTTGGCCACCTGTCCCAGCTATCGGGTGATCGGAGCTGAGACGGATTCCCCCCGAGGCCGCATCTATCAGATGGATGCCATCAATGAGGGATCCATCGGCCTGAGCCCAGCCACCGTCAGTCATTTTGATAGCTGTCTCGGCTGCTTGGCCTGTGTGACCGCTTGTCCTTCTGGGGTGCAGTATGACCAGTTGATCGAAGCAACACGGGCACAGGTGCAGCGGAATCATCCCCGCTCGCTGTGGGAGACCCTACTCAGACAGGCGATTTATAGGCTCTTTCCCTATCCCCGTCGCCTGAGACCGCTGCTGGGGGGAGCATGGCTCTACCAAAAACTGGGTCTGGATCGGTTGATGCAGTCCAGCGGGTTGTTGACCCACCTGGCTCCGCCCCTAGCGGCCATGACGGAGTTGTTACCTCCCCTCTCTCGCCAAGATCTACAACCGGATCACTATCCGACGCTGATTCCGGCCCAAGGGGAACGCCGCTATCGGGTGGGGTTGGTGCTGGGGTGTGTGCAGCGGATTTTCGCTCCCCAGATCAACTGGGCCACCATTGAGGTGTTGACCGGCAATGGCTGCGAGGTGGTGATCCCACCCGCTCAGGGGTGTTGTGGCGCTTTATCTCATCACCAAGGGGAAACCCAGCAAGCCCAGGCTCTGGCCAAAGACTTGATGCAGCAGTTTCAACAGCATGCTCAAAGTGAGGGATCCCTACCCTTAGATGCCATCGTCACCAATGCCTCGGGCTGTGGGCATACCCTCAAGAGCTATGGCAGTTTGCTAGCTGAGGATCCCAGCTGTGCAGCAGCGGCCACCAGCTTTGCCACCAGCGTTAAAGATGTGCAGGAGTTTTTGGCGGAGGTGGGGCTGACGGCAACTCTCCACCCCCTCCGCAGGGAACCGTTGCCGCTGGTTTATCAAGATGCCTGTCACCAACTGCATGGCCAAAAGATCCAGGCCCAGCCTCGCCAATTGCTGAATCAGATCCCTGGGGTGAGCCTGCGGGATCCCATTGATGCAGCCCTGTGCTGCGGTAGTGCTGGGATCTACAACCTGCTGCAACCGGAGGTGGCTAACGAGCTGGGCCAGCAAAAGGTAACTCGCCTGCTGGATACTCAAGCAGAGGCGATCGTCTCGGCCAATATCGGCTGCCGGATGCAACTACTCAAGCACTTGAGGCGACAGGGACAAGACCAGATCCCAGTGTTTCATCCCATGGAGCTGTTGCAGATGTCGATGCAGGGAAAGACCATACCCTGCTGAGCCCGGACAGGCAGCTTCACCGATGGTCTTAACCCTTGTTCAGTCCCGCTCTGAGGCACCCATCACTCTGGATCCCTGGTGTAAGTAAATACTTCTTTGGCCACACTGAAGACTGAAAAGTAGCTTTAGTGTGTTTAAAAACATAGACATTAAGTTGAAATTATTTTTAATATTACCTGTAAAGGACACTCCCCTGGGATCCCGACTTGGGGATGTGAAGGTCACAGGCTGCTAAAGCGTTAGAACTGAGGCAACAATGAACTGGCTCAAGGTGCTGCAAATGGTGATGATCTCGTCTGTCATGGTGCTGTTGTGTAATTGCGGTGGTGGTGGATCCTCTGTCG
>JBHJNR010000227.1:0-5880 GCA_050330615.1 Cyanophyceae cyanobacterium | reverse complement strand
CCAGATCCCACCCCAACTCCCCCGCTTATTCCGGCACCTTGGAACACGGCACAACAGGTACGGGTGGTGACCCCCAGTGGCCTACGGGTGCGTTCCACCCCTGGCATCCAAGGGGCTGTGGTGACGGTGGCACCGCCCCAGACGCTCCTGCCGGTTTTGGAGGCGCAGTTGGGTAGTGGCGGGATCCCTGTTTGGCTCAGGGTAGAAGGCGGTTGGGTGGCGGCAGAGTCTGATGGCACCCGCCTGGTGGAGCCCGAGTAATGTGCCCCAGTAATGTGACCAAGAATGTGTAAGGCTGTCTTCCCTCAGGCTGTCTAAGCTGGAGAATCTTGCGTGGATTTGTTACGCAATGTCCCGATGGGGATCTATCTAGAATCCCCCCGTACCTGGCTGCATACGCTGGATCCCCGCATCAAGTTGGTGTGGTTGCTCAGTTTTTTGCTTAGCCCCATCTTGGCCAACGATGCTTGGCGATTGGGATTGGTGGTGGGCCTGTTGGGGGTGACTCTGCTGAGTGGCCTGCCGTGGCGAGTGTGGCGACGACAACTACCATTGGTCTTGATAGTAGGGCTGGTGAGTTTTCTGCTGACGGCTGTGGCCCCCGATGGGTTGGGGGTTACCCCGATTCCCCAACGGATGGGCGCTGATAGTCCAGCCTATGGCTTACTGCTATCTGGCCCAGAGTCTTTCAATGCTGTCATCCCTGACACAAGCACACCAGACACAAGCACACCAGAGGAGAACACAAGGGATCCTTCTGTCAGCCTTGAGCAGCCTGATGCCGCCTCTGCTGGCCTACTGGAGGTGGATTGGGCGGCTTTACAGCGGCAGGATCCCTATCGTTATCAGGTTCTAAGGCTCCCGCGCCTGCTCATTCTGGGGCCATTTATAATCACGCAGCGATCCCTTAACTTAGGGATCCGGGTGGGGACGCTGATCTTTTTGTTGCTTTATGCCACCAGCTTGTTTTTGTTGACCACTGCTCCAGAGGAGGTCTCAGAAGGCATCGAGCGGATGATGCGCCCCCTAAATCGGTTTGGGGTGCCGGTCTCGGAGATTATCTTGACTTTGACCTTGGCCCTGAGATTTTTACCCTTGGTGCTGGAGGAGGTTCAAAACCTGATTCGGGCGGTGCGTACCCGCGATATCCGCTGGCAATTGCTGAG
Organism: Cyanophyceae cyanobacterium; assembly: GCA_050330615.1. Lineage (GTDB taxonomy): Bacteria > Cyanobacteriota > Cyanobacteriia > Thermostichales > Thermostichaceae > JAAUUM01. Next base: position 4,714 of record JBHJNR010000227.1, on the reverse strand, counting down.
TGTGCGGGGATCCATTCATGCGATTTTGTCTTTAGTGGAGCGCCTCCTAGAGAATCTGTTATTGCGGGCAGAACAAACGGCCTCTGCCATGAAAGCGCGGGGCTATAGTGGCCCTAGCTACAGTGTGCGGTGGCATATCTTCACCTTTCGCTCCCGCGATTGGCTACTGATTGGGCTGTTGCCGCTGTTTTGGGGGATCCGCTTGGTCTATTTCAACCAGTGGGGTTAAGGGGCAGTGGGGTTATTAATGGCTAGTAAAGCGGATCGGTGAGGGCAGATTGACTCAAAGTCTTCCCAATGTCTGGATTCTTTGCTAAAATCGTTAAGCCGAAAAATTCAAGATGGGTCGGTAGCTCAGCGGTAGAGCATTCGGCTTTTAACCGACTGGTCGAGGGTTCGAATCCCTCCCGACCCATTTAATTAGTAACTTAATTTTACTGCCTCAGGATCCTTCATTTGTAAAGGTTCTGGGGTTTTTACTTGGATCCGTGATGGGCAGATCGGGTTGGGTCAGTAACTAATATAGGATCTCTTAGAAGCCGTATACTTATATCAGGATTTGACAATGACAGAACCTAAGAGAGACTCAATCGTAGTAGATAAAGTTAGGGAAAAATAGTAGGAAATGTCACGATAGAGCGGTATGGCAGGTTTATCGGCTTGCGCTGGCACTCTAGACCTAACAATTGGGCTGACTCCCTGACCATTGGTGAGCAATCACCTTCTACCATTAAGGCAGCTCCTAACGTGGTTGACCATCCGGATTAAGAGATCAGGTCAAATAGGCTTGATGAGTACCTGATCGGATTTATCTAGTCTTTCCAATATTTCCCCTTTGAGAGGTAAATAGTCTCAAGAAAATCCATGAGAGAACTAGAAGTTACCCACCCTTCATTACGCAGATACTCAGGCAGAGTCACAATTACTACACCAAAGTCTTCGTCATCTTTATCGCATCTCATAAAGACATAATTTTTCTCACCTATGTCTATTCGTTCTCCGATAAGTAGATCTCCCTTTTTAAAATCAAAGTCTATTCCATCATCCGTTATTTCTTTGATGTAATTTTTGTGTTTCAACAGGACTTGTTCTGGTGAATAGATATATATCCCCTCTATTCTAAAGCCTTTATCATAGGTAAAATGTAGAAGAAGTGAAGAACATCTATACCAGAACAACTCCAACTCTCGCGGAAGCTTTTCTAGTCCTAACTCGCCCTTGAAATGATCTTCATCCCAATACAAACCCGGTAGGCAGGCACTCCGTCTAATATAGGCATCGACGCCATCTTCAAATAGTACGGTTTCGACCGGCTGATAAATAATTTTTTTCAAGAAATCATCAATACTTTTAATGATCTGTTGTTCATCCATGATTCAGATCTCCCTAGATATTACTGTTTTGAGCTGAAAGTATTTTTTCTCTTGCGAGATGGAGATGTATGGCTCTATTCTCATGGATTTGACTTTCTGAGAGGCAATTCAGGGATCCCGATGGTTCATGACTATAAACCCGCTCTATAGACAGGGATCCGGCGACCAATTTTGATGACCACGTTCGGCCCGACATCTCACCTGGATCCCAACGGATTCAATCTGCCAGCCCGCCTCGGAGCGAGTCATCTCTATTCGGTAGCGTTGATCCTGAATGGAATCGTCCGCTATCCCCTCCACCGTCACTCTCATCTCTGCTTGATCAGACTCAGGATATCGAATAGCCAAGCTTTCGGCCTGCCGTCCTTCTGTCTCCAGACGATAGCTCTGCAACATTTGGATGCCAATTTCAGCGGGATCCAAGTCTGGCAGCAGATCAAAACGAGCTGCAAACTCTGCTTCATTTAGCAGTTGATAGTCACTCGTTCCCGCCTCAAAACTGAACTCCATCTCCGAGGAACAAGCGGGTAGGAGGGTCAGACTCAATACCAGCAGAGCCAATCCATGCAACCGATAGCCTTGGAAACGATAGTAAGACATGACAGCAGCTCCAACTCTGGATTCTGGCTGTGGACAAAAAGCTCTGGGATCCCTGTGGTGATTAGTGACGGGCCTGCTTGATCATGGCAATCAGAGTGTGATGAGCATCCTCTGAATCTTGCAGGGGGTGATCAAAGGGGATCCTGACCTGAATGGGATCCCCTACCTCGTCAGTACGGGTGCTCAAGTTCATGCCATCATCATCAATGGATAACATCTCTGCTGCAAGCACTGGCTCAATATGGCCATAGACGCGAGCATAGAGGGCCACAGCCTCAGCATGGTCGTCATTCATGTGCTTGCAGATGCGGTCGCTAACAGCAGGAGTCAAAAGGTCAGCCATGATAGATGCACTCTGTGAATAAAACTCAGGGAATAAGGTCGTGTCCCGCCCGTAGGCTCGATCAAAATCGACTGGCTCAATGAGGCAATTTTAACCCCCAACCCATCCCCCCTCACAAGCCCAAAACAAAGGGATCCCGACCATCAGGATCCCTAAGCAGTCTTAAAACTGTGAACCCAATTCACAGCAAGCCCACATCCATCCCAGGCTTGCCGGTGGCCAATTCCACTTTCACAATGCGACCTCCAGCTTTCTGGATCCGCTGCTGCTCTTTGAACCAGTTTTCGTAAGGCACCAACTTGGTAAAGAAGGTGTTTTGTAGCTCACGCTGCGTGCGAATCCGGGTTTGACTCGGCACACAAGCCGTCACTTTAAACATCCGCATGGCTTTGATCCCAGTAATGTAACAGATACAAAACAGGCAGCCCGCCCCAGAAAGCTCGCGCACAGCACGCACACCAGATTCCCGTAACAAGCTGCCTGTCGTTGGGCCATTTTTGTGAGAGGCTAGCTCAGATCTGACAAACCCTTAACCTGACAATCCTTGATGGAATTGCGATCAAGTGTGACTAGCTCAAGCCAGAGCAGATGTAGTCGAAGTACACGCCCATTTCTTTGCCAGCATCAGAACCCACCAAAGAGGCGGTCACTTCTTTCATGGCTTGGATGGCTTGCACGGTGGAACCCACGGGTACCCCTAAGGAGTTGTAGGTCTCTTTGAGGCCGTTCAACACCCGCTCATCCAGGATGGAGGTATCACCTGCCAACATGGCATAGGTGGCATAGCGGAGGTAGTAGTCCATATCGCGGATGCAGGCAGCATAGCGACGGGTGGTGTACATGTTGCCACCGGGACGGGTCAGGTCAGAATACAGCAACGCTTTGGCGGCGGCATCCTTGACGATGGTGGAGGCATTGGCGGCAATGGTGCCAGCTGCGCGCACACGGATTTCGCCGGTGGCGAAGAAGGACTTCAGCTTATCAATAGCAGAGCTATCGAGATACTTGCCCTGCACGTCGTAGCTGTTGATAACAGAGGTGACTGCGTCTTGCATGGTTTTGTCCTGAAAATCGTTTTTTGTCTTTTAAATCGAATGATTCTAGATTCGGTGATTCGTAAGGATGCAACGTTGAACGGGATCCCAAGGGATCTAGTTCAGGCCACCGACCACGAAGTCGAAGTAGTAGCCAGCTTCGGTGGCATCGTCGCCAGACAACAAGCTCATAGCCACAGATTTCATTTGACGAACACTTTCGGCCACCGCAGGCAAGGGGGTGCCCAAGGAGTTGTACATTTCTTTGACACCCACCAATCCGATCTCTTCAATGGGGGTGACATCGCCTGCGATCACACCATAGGTGACCAAACGCAGGTAGTAGTCCATATCCCGCAAGCAGGTGGCGGTCATCTCTTCACCGTAGGCATTGCCACCAGGAGAGACAACATCAGGCCGCTTTTGAAACAGAGAATCAGCAGCTTGCTTGACGATCCGTTCGCGGGATTCAGTCATAACTTGAGCAATCCGCAACCGAGCTTCACCTTTGGTAACAAAGGACTTGATCCGATCAAGTTCACCGGGGCTTAAATAACGCGCTTCCGCGTCAGCATTCACAATTGATTTTGTGACAACGCTCATGGATATCAATCCTCAGACGATATTTATAGGAGTGCGACAGACCTACACTCGCACAACATTGTCGGACAAAGGGCCAAGTTCCCGCTTAGACTCTTCATAGTTCTTAAACTTTCTGTCCCTATCCACCGTCAAGATCTAGGCGGATGCTCTGATCTGGACAGGGATCCCGGCTGCGGCTAGGTGTTCCTCTCACCCTCAGGAAACCACCTCTCAACCCCTCAGAACAGGGTTGTAGCTCTTCTTGTCTTTTTTGCGAGAGGCCAGGGATCCCTCAGGGGTAGGTGGGGCCTGTTAGCAATCTGTTAGCAAGGAGAAAGGTGCAGTTACAATTGTTAATAGCTGTTGAGGATTTCTCATCCCTAAGTGGTGGGAGCCGGGGGCGGGCTAGTGTTGCTTGGGCACTTGATTTTGTCCTGAGATAGTTAGCACCTCCATTTGGCAGCTTGGGCTTTTTGCCCCTGAGATTTTCACTCGTTCTCTACCTTGATTGATGATGGTTGACCTATCCCTCACGCCGGCTGTCTCCAACGAATTTGACCAACTGATCCGAGCGACCGCTGCCGATGGCTTTATCCGAGCGGTGGGGGTGGTCTCAACCCATGCAGTCCAGGAGGCCAGGCGACGGCATCACCTGTCTTATGTGGCCACAGTAGCTCTAGGGCGAACTATCAGTGCGGGACTACTGTTGGCGGCCAACCTCAAGCAAGAACAGGCCCGTATCAATCTACAAATCAAGGGGGATGGCCCCCTAGGATCCGTTT
>JBHJNR010000226.1:0-11647 GCA_050330615.1 Cyanophyceae cyanobacterium | reverse complement strand
CCCGCCCGAATTTCGCCACTAGAGCGACCTGTGGCACTGACGATGCCAACGGTGACAGAGTTATCCAGCCCTAGAGGGTTACCGATGGCGATCACCCATTCTCCAGGGCGCAACAGGTCAGAATCACCGAGCGAGACTGCTGGCAGAGCCGAGGCATCAATCTGTACCACCGCCACATCCGTCAACAAGTCGGTGCCGATCACCTGCCCCTCAAACTCACGGCCATCCCGCAGGGTGACCACGACTTGATCTGCGCCATCGATGACATGGGCATTGGTGATGATTTTGCCATCTTCACTCAGAATGAACCCAGACCCGGAGCCCTGTTGTTCTCGCTCAGGCATGGCGGGCATCCGCCCAAAGAAGTTGCGGAAAAAAGGATCCTCAAAGTCAGGTTGAGCACGGTTGGCTAGGTTACGGGAGGTGTCGATTCGCACCACCGAAGCACCGACTTGATCCACCACATCGGTGATGAAGTTTTGGGTGCCGGGTAGCGGTTGGGCCGGAGCTGACTGGGCCACCAACTGGGGAGAGGCTTGCGATTGGGCCGGAGATCCTAACAAAGCCCAAGTACCCAGCGCGGATCCACTGGCGGACACCAGCATTAAGGCCAACGCCTGAGCCACTGACAATAACCGTTCAGATCGGGGAGCCGAGTTAGAAGGGGGGACATCTGGCATCATTGTGGTTCCTTGAGATAGAGGGGGAGGAATGGAAGAATGAATACTTTTGCCCATCCTGGCATCTGCTTCCCCTCCCAGAAAAGGGGGATCTCTGGACATTTAGAGGGGGGATCCCCGGCTTTTGCCGGCAGGTTACGGGCAATGCCCCGTATCCAGAGGCTGCACTTTGAACAAAAGTGTTCTGCTATCACCCGTTATCTCAAGGAGAGTGTCAAACTGGAGAGAAGACCTCCCCGAGATCTTGTGCTCCGATCCATTGGTATCTCCATTGCGATTGTCAGCAGCAAAGGATGACTCTCAGGATTTCCATCGTCACGATGGTCCATAGATGATTCATAAGCCGATCGAGGGCGAGTTATCAGCCCCTTTTCTTTCTACTTAAGTCCCAAAGGGTCAGTCCCCCCAGGAAATCAGAGAAAGATGAGTGGCAGTCCCCTTGAGCTAGGAGCACAAGCAAATGCAAAGTGGTTGGCGGGTTGGGAAACTGTTTGGGATCCCTATTTTTTTGGATTATTCCTGGTTTGCCATTGCGGCTCTGATCACTCTGTTCTATGCGGTGGCCTTGGCGGAGCAGTTTCCCGAGATGACCCAGGGGATGGCAGCTTTCTGGGGCGTCTTAGCTTCAGCAGGACTGTTTGCCTCCATCTTGATGCATGAGATTTGCCACAGTGTCGTAGCGTTGGCCCACGGGCTCAAAGTGCGTTCAGTTACCTTATTTGTCTTTGGGGGGGTAGCCAACATCGAACGGGAGGCTCCCACCGCTGCATCTGCTTTCTGGGTCGCTTTGGCGGGGCCAGCCTTTAACCTCAGTCTCTTTGCCCTGCTCAATCTGGTGTTACTCAGTGGCTGGATTGCCGAGGAAACCCCCGTACATCAGATTGTCCTGCTCTTGGCTGACCTCAACTTGTTTATCGGGATCTTCAACTTATTGCCAGGATTGCCCCTAGATGGTGGCCAGATCTTGCGGGCCATTGTTTGGGGCATCACAGGCGACAAAGCCACTGGGATCCTCTGGGCCTCGCGGTCGGGGCAGTGGTTACGCATGGGCTTGATTGGGTTAGGGATCCTGTCTCTCTTGCAGGGGGTGCCCGGTGGGCTGTGGATTGCGCTAGTGGGCTGGTTCATCTTGGGCAATGCCCGCATGTTCGCTCAGGCCAATCGCCAACAGGAAGCGCTGGAGTCCCTCAAGGCAGGGGATGCCATGAGCCGCCGTTTCCGGGTCTTGGATCTATCGATGACGTTGAGAGAGTTTGTTGATCGCTTCATGATCAGCACCAGCGCCCTCTTTTCAGGATCGACTCCGCTCCCCAAAGAAGGTACCCCCGCCGAGCCTCCCGAGATCTTCTTTGCCGAAGCTGATGGTCGCTACAAGGGCATGATCCGACCAGATTTGATCAGTGGCATAGAACGCAGCCAATGGGAGAAAACCACCCTTGAGGCCATTTTGCGACCGATGACTGACTTGCAGGGGGTGCGTGAAGATGCTCCTCTCAAACAGGCGGTGTTGCTAATGCAGCATAACCAGGCCACCCAGATTCCGGTCTTCACCCCCACCGGTGCCATTGCTGGGTTAATTGACAAGGGGGATGTGGTTGCCGCCCTGGGCAAAAAGATGGGATTGAAGGTACCAGTAGAGCTCCTGCAACAAATTCGCTCCCGGGAGGACTTTCCCCCCGGTCTCAAAATCCAAGAACCGTTGGATCCCGCTATGGTGGTGGGCAAACCGGTTGAACTGAAGCCCGATTCCGATGCTTAGTTACTCTTTCGCTAATGAACAAGGGAAGAACAAGGGGCTGGATGGTAGACAGGGATCCCGATTCCCATCAGCTTTTCAGTCTTTTAGAAGTGAGGATCCTGCTAAGATTCTGCCCCTGCCCGATGCCCCAACAACTTTTGCCGCAACTTCTTGATCTTGTCTCGAATCTCGGCGGCTTTCTCAAACTCTAAGTCTGCTGCCGCCTGCTTCATCTTGTCTTCCAGCTGCGTGATCAACTCCGGCACTTCCGATAGCGGGATCTCTTCAGACAGCTGATAAGCCCGCTCTAATTCCTGATCATTGAGCTTTCGAGAGATGGACAAAAACGACAAAATGGCATTGCTAGAGCGTTTGATAATCGGTGTTGGGGTAATGTTGTGCTCGGCATTGTAATCCAATTGAATTTGCCGCCGCCGTTCTGTCTCCGCAATCGCTCGGGACATACTGCCGGTCAACTGATCGGCATACATCACCACCGCCCCCCGCACATTGCGAGCCGCCCGCCCAATGATCTGAATCAGGGATCGATCCGCCCGCAAGAAGCCTTCTTTATCAGCATCCATGATCGCCACCAGAGAAACCTCCGGCAGATCTAAACCCTCCCGTAACAGGTTGACCCCCACCAAAACATCAAAAGCCCCCTCCCGAAAGTCTTGCAGGATCTCGATCCGCTCGATCGACTTGACCTCAGAGTGCAGATAGCGAACTCGAATGCTGCGCTCCTGCAAATAGTCGGTCAGATCCTCCGCCATCCGTTTGGTCAAGGTGGTAATGATCACCCGCTCAGGGATCCCATCTTTTTTGGAGCGATCCAGCCGTAGGTAAATCTCGGTCAGCAGATCATCGATCTGGCCGGGGGTTGGGCGCACCTCCACACTGGGATCCACCACACCTGTGGGTCTGATCACCTGCTCCACCACTTGCCCTGTACCGGAGCGATAGACGGTGATCTCTCCTTTTTTCTCATCCGGTTGGCTGACAAACTCTGCCCCCGACAGCTCCAGCTCCCAATGCCCCGGTGTGGCAGAGACAAAGATCGCTTGATTAACTTTTTGCCAAAACTCTTCCGCCTGAAGAGGACGATTATCACGGGCACTGGGCAAGCGAAAACCATGATCCACCAACACCTGTTTGCGGGCTTGATCACCGTGGTACATGCCCCGAATTTGCGGCACCGTCACATGAGATTCATCCACCACCAGCAACCATTCTTTCGGATCAAAATAGTCCACCAGACATGGGGGGGGCTGTCCCGGCGTCCGGCCCGTCAAATGGCGCGAGTAGTTCTCCACGCCATTGCAATACCCCACCTCCCGCAACATCTCTAGGTCGTAGTGGGTGCGCTGCTCTAGCCGCTGTGCCTCCAATAATTTGCCCTCATTTTGCAGCTCCTCCAGGCGATCTTCCAGCTCTTGCTCAATGCCCACCAAAGCTGTTTCCAGCTGATCGTCAGGGGTGACAAAGTGGCGGGCGGGATAAAGCCGCAAACCACTCAAACTCTGCAAAATCTCCCCTGTCACCGGATCGATCAAGCGAATGGCATCCACTTCGTCGCCAAAAAACTCAATCCGAATCACCCGATCTTCATAAGCCGGGACAATCTCCAGCACGTCCCCCTTGAGGCGAAACCGACCTCGAATCAGATCCAAATCATTGCGCTCATATTGGATCCCAGCCAAATCTCGCAGCAACTGCCGTTGATTGAGTTCTGTCCCCACCTGAAACGGAATGGAGGCTTTGAGATACTCCTCCGGCATCCCCAAACCATAGATACAGCTGACTGACGCCACCACAATCACATCTTTACGTTCAAATAATGAGCGGGTGGCAGAATGGCGTAGCATATCAATTTCATCATTGATCGAAGCCGTTTTGGAGATATAAGTATCGGTCTGCGGCACATAGGCTTCAGGCTGATAATAGTCGTAATAGCTAATGAAATACTCCACCGCATTGTGAGGGAAAAGCTCCCGCATTTCGTTGCACAATTGCGCCGCCAGCGTTTTATTGGGAGCCATGATCAAGGTGGGTTTACCCATCTGCTCGATGGTATGGGCAATGGTAAAGGTCTTGCCGGTTCCCGTTGCCCCCAGCAGTGTCTGATGTCTGTGCTTAGACTGGAGGGATTGCACCAGCCCCTGAATGGCTTTGGGCTGATCTCCGGTGGGTTGATAGGGAGACTGGAGCTGAAAAATAGACGGCGTTGCCATAATGTCTCCAGCGAGATCGCACGCAGGATCCCGAAACTGGATTTAGACTAACATTGCCAACCTGTGAGGCTCCTCCCTCAACGCCGCTGCATTACCGCCAGCAACAGGATCCCATCCATAGCGAACCCGATCAACAGAGCAATCACCACGGGATCCGACGGGATCCGATCACCTACAGGTAGAAGAGATAGAGGCATCGAGGTTCACCCCTTAGTCACAAGCTTCTCAAAAACCCAGAATCCACCCCTACCACAGCAATGCCGTGCGGGCATCCTGTAAAGCACCTAAGTAATCCGCCACCTGCTGCAACAGCGCTGCAATCGAATCTATCAAGGCATCGCACTCATCCGACTGTCCCCGCGCCAGACCACGGGATCCCAAATCCTCCGTCACCAAGTCGGGCAACCGTAACCCCTGCTCCAAAATCTCGCGATCGAGCCGATCTTGTTCAGCTATGGTCGTCGCCTCTGCCCGTTGCCGGGTCAACTCTTCAAAGCGAGAAAAACCAGCCTGCAAGGGATCCCCAATCCCACCACACACCTCTGGCGGGATCACAGGCAATGCCATCCCCAAGGCAGGAGCGATAGCGGTTGAGCCATTCGTCGGGTTGGAGGGAATGACAGGACTGGTCTCAAAGGGAGAAATAACAGTGACATTGACCCCAACAGGTGAGGTGACTGTGATATTCACCGGCACGGTGATGGATTCTTGAGCCTGGACCAGCCTCGCCATAGATCCCCCCGTCAGCAGGAGCAGCGCCAGGATTGAAAAACGTGGGATCCCCATCACAGTAGCCTCTCCAAAGGTATCGCTAGGTCGGTCGTATCGTTGAATCGTTCTTGGAACAAATCTTTGAACCAGTGCTTAAAACTGAAGAGAAAGACCCGCTCCCAGCGAGAATCGCACCCCATCCCCATCGCCAGCAATATCCCGCAGTGCGGGGGTGATGTAGAGATTGATATCCCGGAACGGAGCCACCGAAAAGCCTGCCGCCACATCCTGACCCGTCCACTCGGTAATCACACTCACCGAGCGGGTGACTCGCACCGCACCAGAGCCAAAGAACCCAATGGTATCTTGATCCCGTAAGATATCTCGCTCCCGCCGGAATCTACCATTGCCCAGCCCTAATGTGATCGCTACGCGGCTAAAAAACTCATTGATATCGGGATTGGTTCTAAAAATGATGCTGGTGGTGCCATAGATGCTGGGATCCTGGTCAAGATCCCCCGTGGAGAAAAAGTTGTCTAGGCCCACCGCCGCCGCCACACCCACTGTTTCCCCTTGATAGAAATTGCGATGGACTTTGACATTGGCCCCGCCATATCCTTCTGCCAGATTATTGATGGTATAGCTGAGATCCACCCCCACCATCTGATTGGGATCCCCGAGTCCAACCCCGACCCCCAACCCAGCCACCCCTTCCTCTTGATTGCGCCCCTCAAAGATGCCCCCCACCGCAAAAAAGACGGTGCCAAAGCTGGTGCCGTAGCCGGTCGGGTTGACGATGCTATAGCCTGGCGCACTGGTGGCCACATCCGGCAGTTGGATCCCTTCGATTTGGGTGAAGGTGGTGCGGAGATCCTGCAAACTATCATCCAAGGTTGGGGCCGATAGGGCTTGAGCTACCTGAGATTCGGTCGAGGGAATCGACCAGGTTTGGGCTGTTGCGACCTGTCCCCAAGCCAGTAGACCCGCCACCCCTGCACCAGAGAGAAGAATCCGTTCGACCATAATGCCTGCCATAGGTGACAACTGGGGCTGCCTGAGCCAGGGGAAATTCGCTAAATTGTGGTCGGATCCCATCAGTGCAGCCCTTTGATCGAATACCGCTTAGATTGTACTCCCCACCCCCCAATCAGCAAACCAATCAGCCCAAATCTTTATTCCCGCCACCTGACATTGCCGCTGCTTGAATGAACACTACTAAGCTCTGGCCCGTCCTAGTACTCAGCGGCATAAATCTACCAACTATGAACAAGGGGGTTAAGCCCCTTGCCTCAGCTGCCCAAGGGTGGAGAGATCTCTGTCAAGGGGTACGACTCAATTACCGATCAAACTAAAGAGGTTAATGGGGTTTGATGCGACTTTGCAGGAACTTTTTGATCTGGCGCACCTCATTGACGATCACCACCAGCCCCTTGTTGTGGCGTTGCAGTTCACCGATCATCCAGTCAATCTTTTGTTCGAGGGTAATTGAGGCAACATCCTGCTGGTCTAGTCGTCCCTCGATGGTATTGAGTCGGCTGGAAACCTCCCGCTGAATTAGCGACTCCGTGCCCTGCACCAAGAGAGATTCCAACGATGATAGCTTCGCCACCAGCAGCTCTAGGGTAGGCTCTGCCAACAGGGCCTGACTCTCAGGGGATCCCGCCACAATTTGCAATGATTGCTGGATCCGACCGATCAGAGCCTCTGCTTCAAAAGGTTTTTCGATGAAGTCAAAGCCCACAAACGGCTCCGGGATCCGAGCGGTGACTTGTTCCTTCAATCCCGACATCATGATGATGGGAATCTGCTTGAGATCGTCTTCCGCCCGGATCGCCTGCATTGTGTCATAGCCATCCATTTTGGGCATGACAAAATCCAACAAGATCAAATCAGGATGATGCTGACGAGCCAGCTCTAAGCCAATCATGCCATCTTTGGCCTCGATCACCCCAAACCGATCACCCAAGATGCTAGTCACCATTTTGCGGATCATGATGCTGTCATCAATCACCAGCACTGTACCAGCACTCATAGGATCCCTCTCATATGGGGCGTTGCCGCTTAATTAATTCATTACAGGGCCGTTAAGGGAGAGTCCAGACTTCGCTTACCGAGCAGTCCATTAACATCCATAGGAACCATAGCAAAAATTTGGCAGTGGCCCCACGTTAGAAGGGAATTGAGCTGGGGTGGGCCTTTATTTGTTGGAGGGAGGCATAACACGCACCAAACGATTGGGCCGTTGGCTCACATCTGACGATTCAGCCGATGGGGCTGACGTAGATTGAGCAGAGGATCCCTTGGCTGTGGTGGTCTTGCGGGTGGTGGTCTTTTTGGCAGGGGTCTTTTTCGTGGTTGATGATTTAGAACTAGATGAAGACTTACTGGCCTTGCCCTTCGCTCCTTTTTGGCCCTTGGTTTCTTTTGTAGAGCGTTCGGCAATCAAATCCAGGGCCATCTCCAACGTAGCATCCTCGGCGGTCACTTCTTTGGGCAGAGAGGCATTCACCTTGCCGTGTTTGACATACAAGCCATAGGGGCCGTTGTAGACATTGATCAGCTCGCCGTCCTCAGGATGGGATCCCAGTTCCCGCACGGGGGTAACAGAGCGACGTCCCCGGCTCTTTTTGGGCTGAGAGAGCAGCTCCATGGCTCGCTCAAAGGTCACGGTTGTCACATCATCATCTTTGGTGAGGGAGCGAAAATCCCCATCGTGAACCACATAGGGGCCAAATCGTCCCAATCCTGCCGTCACCACCTTGCTGGTTTCAGGATGGGATCCCAGTTTACGGGGCAAGCTCAGCAGGCCCAAGGCGATCTCGGCGGTGACCTGATCATACTTGAGGGTTTTGGGCAGCGAGGAGCGCTTCGGCTTAGGCACTTCCTCCGTCACATCCCCCAGCTGCACATAGGGGCCAAACGGCCCTTGCGGAATCACATAGACGGGATCCCCGGTTTCGGGATGATAGGTGAGGGGGGTTGGCCCTTCTAACTTCAGCTTGACCAGCTCTTGGATCAGGGCTGCGTCCAGGTCGGCAGGGGAGATATCCTCCGGCAGGTAGACCCGCTGCTTGTTGCCGCCGTGTTCATCTTCTTCATCCGTCTCGATTTGGACGTAGGGGCCATAGGAGCTGATGCCAATTTTGAACTCACTGCCCTCCAGCTCGATCAGGCGCGACTGGGTGCCATCGATCTCGGCATCCTGCCGCTTGACCTGCTGTTCCAGTCCTTTTTCGCCCAGATAGAAGGTATCCAGATAGGGCAACCAGTTGATTTGTCCCGTCGAGATATCGTCGAGGGTCTGCTCCATGCGGGCGGTGAAATGGGTGTCTACCAAATCGGGAAAATGCTTTTCCAATAATCCCGTTACCGCAAAAGCGGTAAAGGTGGGCACCAAGGCATTACCCACCGGACGCACATAGCCCCGGTTGATGATGGTGTTGACAATGCTGGCGTAGGTGCTGGGGCGACCGATGCCCTCACTTTCCAGCAGCTTGATCAAAGATGCTTCCGAAAAACGAGCCGGGGGCTGGGTTTCATGGCCGACGGGATCCAGGCTTTCGCAGTTGGGATGATCCCCCTGTTTGAAGGGCGGGAGATGGACCTCCCGATCTTCAATGGCGGCATCAGGATCGTCGGATCCCTCCACATAGGCCCGGAAGAAACCGGGGAAATCGATCCGTTTGCCAGTTGCCCGAAAAGTGGCATCCTCCACGTCGATGGAGACGGTGATGCTGGTTTGGCGGGCTTCGGCCATCTGACAGGCGACCGTGCGCTTCCAGATCAGTTCATAGAGGGCCAGCTCTTGCCCTTGTAAGGGGGTGTCGGCAGGACGACGGAACTCCGATCCAGCCGGACGAATGGCCTCGTGAGCCTCCTGGGCTCCTTTGGACTTGGTGCTGAACTGGCGGGGTTGGGGGCTGAGGTACTCGCGCCCATACATGGCCTCCACACACTCGCGGGCGGCGGTGATCGCCTGCTCTGACAGGTGTACCGAGTCCGTCCGCATGTAGGTGATGTAGCCCTCTTCATACAGTCGCTGAGCCGTCCGCATCGTCTGTTGTGCCGATACGCGTAGCTTGCGGTTGGCTTCCTGTTGCAGCGTGGAGGTGGTGAAGGGAGGGGCGGGCTTGCGGTTGCTGGAGCGCTCATCGACGGAGGCCACCGTCCAGACTTTGCCCTCTAAGCGAGCTTTGAGAGCTTCGGCTTCCGCTTGGTTGAGCAGCACCACATTGCGTCCGGCGGCAATCTGGCCGGTATTTTCGTCAAAGTCTTGGCCAGAGGCGAGGCGTTTGCCTGCCAAGCTGTGTAACTCTGCCGGAAAAGAGGTTTTGGCCTGCAACAGGCTGGCCTTGAGATCCCAATAGGATCCCTGTTTAAAGGCCCGCCGTTGCCGCTCGCGATCCACCAGAATTTTGACGGCTACCGATTGCACCCGTCCCGCAGAGAGATTGCGGGCGATCTTTTTCCACAGCAGTGGCGAGACGGTGTAGCCCACCAGTCGATCGAGAATGCGGCGGGTTTCTTGGGCGCGCACCACCTGCTCGTCCACATCACGCCGTTCTGTCAAAGCCGCTTGGATCGCCTCGCGGGTGATCTCATGAAAAACCATGCGCCGGGCCGGCACCTTGGGATTGAGCACCTGCAACAAGTGCCAGCTAATGCTCTCCCCTTCCCGGTCTTCGTCCGTAGCCAAGATCAGCTCATCCGCTTTCTTCAGGGATTCCTTCAGTTCTTTGACAACTTTTTGCTTGTCCTTCGGGATGACATACAGCGGCTCAAAGTCAGCCCGAACATTCACCCCCAGCCGCGCCCAGTCCTCGCCTTTGTAGCGGGCAGGAATCTCAGCAGCCGATTGCGGCAGATCCCGAATATGGCCCATGGAGGCCAACACCTCAAACCCTGCCGGTAGAAACCCCCGGATGGTTTTGGCTTTGGTGGGAGATTCAACGATGACGAGCTTGGACATAATAGAGGAGTCAGGGAAAACAGAAGTGAGCACTAACAGGGAAGCTGGCGACCCACCCAGCCAATGATGGCAGGTGAGCTTTGTGCCGATGAGACCGCAACAAAGAAAGATTAAGAACCCTTGGTTTAGGCACCGTAACCTATCTTTAACCTACCGACAGACGAGAAGCCAGCCACAAACCTTGATCAACTAGGGATCCTTCTCCTCAGCTGATGGCCCTTCCGCTGATGGCTTGTAAGCTGATGTCAACACACGATTGGGGATTTTGGCAAGCTATTAGGCTCAAGATTTTCAAATGAACACGTTCCTGAGCAGGGAAATAACGTTGTATACGGGGGATCTTTCAGAGGCTCTGGATTTTCTCTAAGGCCAGGGATCCCTTGAGAATGTGTGGCGGACTGGATCCCAAGTCAATAAAAATCTCAGGCCCGATCTCAGAAGTCATGTTGATACAGCTTTGCTCTTGAAGGGGCTGTGTGGGTGCGATGGGCTGGGATTGGAGCAGGCGATGAAGTCGGGGCGGGATCCCATCCCTTTGCAATTGATGACAGAGGGTCGTGATGGAAATCGCGGGCTCCTCGGCGGGCCAGAACTGGGCTTCTGAGGTACTGGGAAAATGACCCAATTCCCACCGATGGCGGCGGAGCACACCAATGGTAGACAACTGTTCCGGCCAGACATTAAGGCAAAAGTCATGATTAAAACTGAGCCGAGGCATTCCTCGCCGCCGCCACATCAACAAGATTTGATGAATGGAAGCCACCTTGTATCGCCCTTGAAACAGCGCCTCTAAAATGGCTGCCGGGATCCAGTCAAGCTCAAAGTCTTGCTGCCAAACTGCTACCTGTGTCGGCAATTCCATCTCCCCGTGATCGAAGCTATAGCGGCTCAAAAAGTCCGTAATGTCTTGGCTACCGAACCGATCCACAACGCTGGAATGGGAGCTGGCGGTTGTTGAACTCTTGGGAACTGAGTTAAACGACTGCAACCCTAAATCAGCCTCAGGGGGGTAATGATGGTTGAGGGTATCCACTGGACTAGACATCTAACATGGGATCCATTCACGCCGCGAAAACTAAGATCGCAATCACAAGATTCAAGTCGGTCAGGCATCGATTGTCCTGGGCCATTTCTATCAGACCCTGATATCGGGTCACTTTATCAGCTCTTGATATTGAGCCTTCAAGATATGAAGCATTGGCAGCGTTGAAGCCTGAGATTCAACACTTTCAAGGTAGACGCTTGAGTAATTTTAACGCGAGTAGTCTCTAGAGTAATCTACTCTCGGGATTATTTGGGGGTTGATAGCTTGTTGAAA
>JBHJNR010000225.1:0-2226 GCA_050330615.1 Cyanophyceae cyanobacterium | reverse complement strand
ATAGGAATCCCATCCCAAAACCTTGCCCCCAATTGACTGGGATCCCCATCCAGATGGCGGCTGGGAAATAGATTAGATACGGAAAAGGTGTCCAGACTAAAAAGGCTTGGATCCCTTCGGGCATGACCGTAAGGGGAGCCGCCACCCCCGACAAAAACAGATAGACCAAGAACCAAGCCTGCTCCAACGCTGCGGCTCTCTCACTCCAAAATGCCATCATGGCAAAGGTGTACTGAATGGCAAACCGGAGGGCGAAAGCTAAGATCACGGCCCCGCTACCTACCACCACTTGTGCCACAGTCGGGATCCAAAAAGCCTGGGGATATAGAGCAAAAAAGACCACCATGAGACCGATCACAAAGGGCAACCGTGCGCCCCGTTCCCCCACATGAGAGGCCAGATGATGCCAGACCGGATCCAACGGTTGCAACAGTCGCAACGATAATTTACCCTCATTAATTTCTCGTTCAAAGTCCCAAATCACCCAGACCATCGTGAATTGGCGCACCAAAAATACACTCAAAAAGTAGCGGATAAACTCCAACCCCGAGAGCTCAAACTGACCGCTTTCTGCCGCCTGATACCACACCCCCATCAAAATCAGGGGCAGGGATCCCGCTAACACCCACAAAACCAGCTCGGCTCGATACTCCACCATGTAGGCGTAGTAAACCGATAGCAGTGTGCTCACCCGGCGCACTCCTGACCCCCATGCCCCCATTGCTGCGTCCTACCGATGAGTGGATCGATCTCATTTTGACTTAGAATAGAAAGCCTTTTGTCTGCTCTGCCATGTCAGCCTCCCCCAGTTTTGCCAACACGCTTGAGCAGGGATCCATCATCCCTCTCACCATCACCGCTCTTACAGGTACAGGAGATGGACTGGGTCACTATGACAATCAGGTGGTGTTTGTACCCAATACTGCGCCCGGAGATCAGATTGAGGTGCGACTGGTACGGGTCAAGCGCAGCCATGCCACCGGCCTCCTGCACAGTTTGGTGGAGCCGTCTCCTGTTCGGGTGGATCCCGCCTGCTTTGTGGCGGACAAATGCGGCGGCTGTCAGTGGCAACAGGTCGACTACGATGCCCAATTGCTGGCCAAGCAACAGATTGCTCAGGATGCCTTGCAACGATTGGGCGGATTTGATCTGCTCCCGACTGAACCCATCTTGGGCAGTGAGGATACCCTTCACTACCGCAACAAAGCCACCTATCCGATTCAAGGGCGAGCCGATGGTGGACTCAAGGCGGGCTACTATCGCCGGGGTAGCCATCAGTTGATTAATCTCAATCAGTGCCCGATTCAGGATGTTAATTTGGATCCCTTTCTGGCTGAGATCAAGCATGATCTGCAATCGACCGGGTGGCAGCCCTATGACGAGAAGACACACCGGGGATCCCTTCGTCATCTGGCTTTACGTGTGGGGCGCAGCAGTGGCGAGGTGTTGTTGACCCTGGTCAGCCGCGATCTGAACTTACCCAATCTGGAAGACTGGGCTGATCGCTGGATGGGCCGTTATAGCTCTTTGGTGGGGGTGTGCCTCAACATCAACCCCGAGAAGACCAACGCTATTTTTGGGGCTGAGACTCAGGTAATCCAGGGGCGCTCGGCCTTGCGGGAGACGTTTGCGGGGTACACCGTCTGGGTGGATAGCACCTCTTTCTTTCAGGTCAATACTGAGCAGGCGGAGCGGTTCTTTGACTGGATTGTGGCTCAGATGAACTTGACCGGATCCGAAACTGTGGTGGATGCTTATTGTGGCATCGGCACCTTCAGCTTGTTGATAGCCCAGAAGGTGAAACAGGTGATCGGCATCGAATCGTTGCCAGATGCGGTGCGTCAGGCCCGCCACAACAGTCGCTATAACCACACTGACAACATCTCATTTATCGAGGGATCGGTTGAGAATGAGCTGCCCACCATTCCTCCTGCTGATATCGTGGTGTTGGATCCCCCCCGCAAAGGTTGTGATGTCGTTGTACTGGAAACCCTCCTGCGGCGACAACCCCAGCAGATCGTCTACATCAGCTGTCATCCCGCCACGCTGGCTCGCGATCTCAAGATTCTGACTGCCACAGGTGAATACACGCTCATGGCTTGGCGGGCGGCAGATTTCTTCCCCCAGACTGCCCATGTGGAGTGTGTGGCCTTCTTGGTACGGAAAGGGGCGGCTCAACCACCCTCAGAGCGAGCTTCAATAGACGGGCTGGCCACAGACGCATGA
>JBHJNR010000224.1:0-3246 GCA_050330615.1 Cyanophyceae cyanobacterium | reverse complement strand
ATTGAAGGGGGGAGCTGCAGTGCGTGACCCGATACGGACAGGAATGTGTCGCGCTTGCAGGCGTTTGACAATCCGGCGACCCGTCTTACCTGTTGCACCCAAAACCAAAGTCATTCCATTTGCCGTGAGGCTTTTCTCTGTATCATTTATCATAGTTCTTCCTAGTGCATCACCCTTTCAGCCTAGGAAAATGCCACTGGCTCAGCTATCACATTCCTGGGAAACTATCAAAATCTTGCGATCGGTTTTTCAATTCTATGCGAATACAATTAAAGCTAGATGCGTCGGCTCATACAATGAAAACATCCCCATCTGATGCAATTGAATGTACCAGCTTGCCTATTTTTTCAAGTCAAAATCAGGGCTGGGATAATATTATGCTTGAGCAATTCCAGCATCCAGCAGGAGAAGGGAAACTTCATTACCCAGCTGAACATGTCATTTGTTTATCGCTTGCCCCTCGTCCAGTTCGCTTGCTGCAAATCCAGGACGGTAAAACCTATTCAGGGCTGTATGGGAAGGGCGACTTTTGCATCATACCTGCTGAACTCTCATTATTTTCTCAATGGGAGAATGACGATCGCCTTTTGCAGATTCGGATTCCATCGCATTTTATTGAGCAAGTAGCCCTAGAGGATCTAGCGATGAATCCCGCTCAGATTGAGATTGTTCCTAAATTCCACTCTCGTGATGCCCAACTTGAAGCGATCGCGATGCTGCTGCTCTCTGAAATGAAACAAGAAAGTTTAGGCAGCAGGCTTTACATTGAATCACTAGTCAATGTCTTGTCAATCCATCTACTGAGGAAGTGTACAGAGGCAAAACCTTGCATACCTGCTTGCGAGGGTGGGTTACCTCAGCATCAACTGCGGCAAGTCTTGGAGTACATCAACGACCATTTGGATCGATACATCAAGCTTGTCGATTTAGCAGCATTGCTAGGCATGAGTCAATTTTATTTCAGTCATCTTTTTAAGCAGTCAATTGGCACGGCTCCATACCAATATCTGCTTCAGCAAAGGATAGAACGGGCAAAGCAATTATTGAAGCAGACAGACCGATCGATTACAGACATTGCTTTAGCGTCTGGGTTTAGCAGCCACAGCCATTTAAGCAAACAGTTTCGACAATTTACAAGTATGACACCGAAAGCCTACAGAGCAAATTAAACAACCATGTCTTTGTGGGCACGACCTACATCTGACACCACAAGCCTTGCACGATAGTTTAAAGGATAAAAGAAAGAACCAGATATGATGATCTAGGCCCTGTAAACAAAGTGTTCAACGATGGCTAACCTATGGGTCACGGGTTTAAGAGATCTATTCTTCCAACTCAACCATACTGATGTTCAGTGTAGTTTGTCTTCATTTTTTAGAGCTTGTTGCAGCCGATGCTTGCAAGCTATCAACCGACTCTTTTAGAGGTTGTACCTAGTTGCCATCCAGTGAATCAGGAAGGGGCTAACACTCCAAAGAATCGAAGGTGGACACGCCCGTAACAGGATTGACCCCCTCTGCTTGCTGACAAAGGGATCCCTGGACACTGCGATCCAGGATGGCATCGCTAAAATCTGCTCCAGAAATCAGCACCCCCGTCAAATCGGAACGGACGATGACGCTATCCATCAACAGGGCATCTCTCAGATCGGCAGAGGATAGATCCGCTTGATCGAGTAGGGCCGAGGACAGATCTGCTTGTTTTAGGTTGGCCCGTGATAGATTCGCGCCGCTGAGGGTGGCCCCCCGCAAATTGGATCCCGATAGATTCGTCTCCCGCAGAGTGGCCCGGACAAAAGCTCCCCCCGCCAAGTTTTGGCCCGACATATCTCTGCCGCTGAGGTTGGTGTTGCTGTAGTTGGCCACCGCCCCCACTGGGATCCCCCAGAAGCCGATCAGGATCAGCGCCATCAGCCCCACCCGCAGACAAGGGCCGACAATATTCTGGAGGAGAGTCATCTGTTTCATCACGTCAAGTCAGATAAGACGGGCTGGGATAGAGTCACCTGAGCGATCTGATCCGCTGGATCGATGGGGGCTGGTTGAGCCATATCCCCCGGCAAAAAAGACCGGATGCTGACTACCACCAACGTCAACAAAAACACCAGTAGTACCAAGGCTGGCATCACATACTGGCGCAAGATGGTTCTCAACATTGGGATCCCTGGCTTCTTTACAAAAGGCAACACTTCTCAGTGTAGAGGCTTTAGCCCCACCCGTCTGCGGATCTATTCTGCGGATCTATATGGTCTAAGGTCTATCTGAATCTAAGGAGTATGCTTAGGGATCCCGGCAAGGGCTAGATCTGGGGATCCCTGACTAGGTAGCTATCGTCTCAAACCTGGGCTAGGCCTATAGGGCAAGCAACTCCAGTGCCCCCCAGGCCACAATAGCCACCGGGGTTTTTGGCCAGATATTGCTGATGGTAGTCTTCAGCGTAATAAAAAGCCGGAGCCGCCAAGATTTCGGTGGTGATGGCCCCGTAGCCCGCTTTGTCTAGGGCAGATTGGAAGGCTAGTTTCGAGTCCTCAGCCAGAGATTTCTGGAGATCAGAGTAAGTGTAGATGCCGGAACGATATTGGGTGCCTTTGTCATTGCCCTGGCGCATCCCTTGGGTGGGGTTGTGATTCTCCCAAAACACCTTCAGGATCCCGTCGTAGCTGATCACCTGGGGGTCAAAAACCACCAGCACCACTTCGTTGTGACCCGTCATGCCAGAGCAGACTTCCCGATAGGTGGGATTGGGGGTCGATCCTGCCGCATAGCCCACGGCTGTGGTGAAGACGCCTGCGGTTTCCCAAAACTTGCGCTCAGCCCCCCAAAAGCAGCCCATGCCAAACAGGGCGGTTTCCATCCCGTCGGGGAACGGGGGTTGAAGGGGGTTGCCATTGACAAAGTGCTTGGCGGGCACCGGCATCGCCTCTGAGCGCCCAGCTAATGCTTGTTCAGGGGTGGGGATGCTCAGCTTGGAGAGCTTCTGACCCAGTCCAAATAAGACCATAAGTGAGGATATGTCTAAGGTTGTATGATTCTATCTTGGCATTTCTGGCAAGCGGTCTGCTGGTGGACTTAATATCGGTGAGACCTCCAGCGGCTCCATGTGGATAACAATGTCACTATTGGGCAGAGCTACTTTCAGGGCCTTCTCCACCTGATCGCACAAATCATGCCCCTGCTGGACTGTCCAGGATCCGGGCACCCGCATCTGGAGTGACACAAATTGCTGGGATCCCGCCCGTCGAGTCAG